>JAYSRS010000348.1:0-13106 GCA_043720935.1 Saprospiraceae bacterium | reverse complement strand
ATTGTGGAATCGTTTGGATGTGCGGTGGGATTTGAATGACGATGTCAATATTTTGGTCGGGGAAAATGGGACGGGGAAAAGTACCATTTTGAAGGCTGTTGTGGATTTATTTGAGTCAATAAATAATATTTCTAAAGGCTTAAAGACTATTGAAAATGAAAAGATAAAGAATTTGACAATTGATTACAATTATCCAACAAAAAGCATTGTATTTAAATTATTCCGAGGTCAACATGGAGATTCTTTTTCTATATATGTGAATAAAATACAAGAATTGGATTATGATGCTTTCACTTTTTTAGGAGAAGAAAGTAAATATGAGTGTGCGTTATTTTATCTAAATTGCAAACCTGATTTTATTAACACTTTCGATGCGCCAATTCCTTATTTGAACGGCAATGGGAAAGCGTATTTGAAAACTAATTTAGATGTGGAATTAGACATTTTAGAAAAAGAATTTATCACGTACAGATTTAAAAAATTACGCAGTCTTATTAACGATAAAGCTGCTTTAAAATCTGAAACGTATTTTTACAATACCATTAATCGACTCTTTGAACCCACTGGAAAACAATTGAATAGAGAAGATGAAAAATTATCATTTATCACTTCTGACAATAATAATTTGCATTGGAGCGAATTGTCATCTGGGGAAAAACAATTCTTAATTATCCTTATGACGGTGCTTTGTCAAGACGAAAAACCGTCCGTTTTAATCATGGATGAGCCAGAAATTTCGCTGCATTTGCGTTGGCAATACGAATTAATTGAGATTATCAGAACGCTCAATCCACATTGTCAATTGCTCATAGCGACGCATTCACCGAGCATTTATGGCAAAGGTTGGCGCGATAAAGTCAAATTTATTAAAGAGATTATTCCCTAAATGCAACGACAATTGGCATGACAGATACAGAATTAAAAGCAGCTTTAGAAGTAGAAGCGCAATATTTTAAGGATTCTCTATTTCAGCTAGAAAAAGATATAGGTGTGCGCGTTGAAAATCCAAATGACATTGATTTTTGGAATTTTACATTTCGTAAAGCATTGCCTAACAGCCGTTTAGAGTTTTTTCCGCAGTGCCATGGCTATCCGTCGTCAGGTACGATGGGTAAAGATTGCGTGTTATTGTTGAAAGATTATGCCGATAAAGAACTGGTGTTGTGCGTTGACAGCGATTATGATTATCTATTGGAAAAGGGTTTTCAAAATCCTTTTATCTTTCAAACGTATGTGTATGCCCTTGAAAGCTATCGGAGTTACGCAGAAGGATTAAAAAATATATTGGAAAAAACGACAAATACTGAGGGGATAGACATTGATTTCGTGGCCTATTTCAAAAGCTATTCAGAAGTAATTTATGAAGTGCTTACGTGTTCTCTTTATTCTGAAAAAATAAATGACGGACAGTTAACACGGAAAAATTATGGCAAAGAAATCGGATTCAATACGATAAAAATACTGCCCATTGAAGCAGGTTTGGCGACATTAAATGAACATATTAAAAAATTTATAGCTTCATTAAATCTTGACTATCAAAGTAAAGCAGAATTTAATACATTTAGAAATAGATTGTCAGAACTAGGTTTGATTAGACAAAACGCCTACTTGTTCGTTCCTTGCCATGACTTATTTGACAGAGTTTCGCTACCATTACTAAAAATAATTGGTAAACAAATACTAAAAGAAAAATATGCGTTATTGGATGGTGAAGGTGATGATAAAAACGCCGCCTTCGCAAGGCTTAATACTTTGGAAGAAGATTTAAAAAAAAAATAATAAAGCCTTTCAAACGCATGAATTATTTGAAAAAATCATTTCGGATATAAAAGCCGCTTTTAATTAAATGCTTAGTAAAAACGCCGTTTTTTAGTCAGAATGACTGAAAAATGGCGTTTTTACTGAGGGGGCTATTTGAGCGAAAAAAATATGTAAATAAACTATATCTTTAAAAAATAAAAATAAAAAATATCTTATTTCTTATTTTTAGTTTAATCCTTGCAACTCCACCAGTTTTCGATACGCCCCGCCTTGCTTGAAAAGTTCGTCATGCGTTCCGCGTTCAATGATTTCACCTTCACTCATTACGATAATTTCGTCTGCGTGTTGAACCGTTGACAAGCGGTGCGCGATAACGAGGGCGGTTCTGCCCGTCATTAATTTTGTCAAAGCTTCTTGAACCAATTTTTCGCTTTCCGAATCGAGTGCCGACGTGGCTTCATCGAGTATCAAAATGTCAGGATTTCGCAGCAAAGCACGGGCAATTGTTAAGCGTTGCCGTTGCCCGCCGCTTAGTTTCATGCCTCGGTCGCCAATGTTCGTTTGATACCCCCCCTCAGTATTTTGGATAAAAGTATGTGCATTTGCAGCTTTTGCGGCAGCTTCAACATCAGCAACGGTTACGTCTGTTTTTCCAAAAACAATATTGTTAAAAATCGTATCATTAAATAACACCGCTTCTTGCGTCACGATGCCCATTAAGTTGCGTAAGTCTTTGACTTTCAATTCTTTAATGTTCACATTGTCAATAAAAATGCCCCCCTCAGTAACGTCGTAAAAACGCGGCAACAAATCAGCAATAGTTGATTTTCCCGCACCCGACGCGCCTACGAGGGCGACAATTTTCCCTTTGGGAATCGTCAAATGGATTTTATTGAGAATTTGTTTTTCGTCCTTTTTATAAAAAAACGACACATCGCGGTATTCAATTTTTTCGGTAAAACTACTGAGGGGTGTCGTTTTTTCGGCGTCTTGAATCGTCTCCTCAGCGTTCAAAATCTCTTCAATTCTATCCAAAGCCCCCGCACCTTTTCGGACGTTGTAGGTAGAAGATGAAAAAGATTTAGCGGGTTCAATGACCGTAAAGAACGCATACAAAAATGCTAAAAAACTTGCAGGTGTAATCTCTTGAATTTCAACGCGTTTGAAACCAAACCATATCAAAATGCAGACGACTAGAATCCCCAAAAATTCTGTTACAGGCGAGGCCAAATAGCGGCGCAAGTCAACAGAAATCAGTAATCGTAGGAAATTATTATTCTCTTTTGCAAATTTTTCACGTTGATATTGCTCACCGTTGAATGCCTTGATTACACGCGTACCGCCTAGGGCTTCATCCAAAACAGCGACCATCGACCCCAATTGCCCTTGCAATTCTGATGATTCTTTTTTCAAACTTTTGCCAATGCTACCGATAATAAATCCCGTCAAAATCAATAAAATAAACACAAAACCCGTCAAAGTTGGTGAAATATACAACATAATCCCTAACGCGCCGATGATGAGCAAAGGCTCTCGAACGAGGACTTCGACGGCATTTAAGATGCCCCAAAGCACCTCTTGCACGTCGGCGGTGACGCGGCTCATGAGGTCACCTTTGCGTTCGTCGCTGAAATAACTTAGAGGTAAGCGAAGGGTTTTATCAAAAATTTCCTGTCGAATGTCGCGTACAATGCCGTTGAGCGTAGGCGTAATGAAAAATAAGGCGAGATAACGGAATAAATTTTTGAAAAAAAAGAGTGCAACCATGCCACCACAGACGTAAATCAAGGCTTGTTCCTTGCCGTTTACTTCAATAATATGCCCCAATTGATAGTAAAAAGTTTCGGTTAACGCCTTCACATTCCATTGAAAATCAGGCTTTTGCGTCGGCGGAATCTGTTGCCCCAACAAAATTTGAAGGAAAGGAATGAGCATCGGAATGCTCACAATATTAAAAAAAACCATGCAAATATTGCACAATACATTAAGGGCAATGTTTATGCGATAATTCCGAAAATATTTGAGTAATCTAGTAAATGTCCGCATTTAAGAAGTTAAAACCGTATTAAATTGTTATTTTAAGAGGCAAAGGTGGTATTTTTTTACATAAAAAAGCCGCTTTTTACGCATCGTTGAGCAAAAAACGGCCTTTATACTGAGGGGTGTTTTAGAGACTGAATAGGCTAATTTTTTTCTTAAACCATGTTTTCAATTTTTCCAACGGGTTTCTTTTCAACGGCTTTGCTTTACCATCATGGGTTAAATTATTTTGATAATTGTAAGTCAATTGTTGGGCATAATCCTCATAACCTTTGGCCGATTTTAGAATGTCTAAAAATAGTAAAACAGTATCTTTAAGTGCTGCATTTTCCGAAATGCTAAAATATTCACTTCGCCCAATAGGATTTTTATTGTTATTGTGCGTAGGCGCACCATTTTCAGCAAAATAATCGGCGTGATAAAGCTCGGGATTCAGTTGTCTCAATCGTTTAGTGCCTTCTCGTTCATTGCGCCACGGATGTTCATTCGGTTTAAGTTGCGCTTTCAGAAAATCTTTACGCCACAACGTAACTTGATGCGACATTAAATAACGGCTTTCTTTATTAACTAATTTTGAAATATTAAAGCCTTCAATAAGGAAAGGCGTCTCGGTCGTTTTATAGACGTTAGCAGAATTTAATTTAATTTGTGGCCAATTATTTTTAATTGCTAAATCAAACAATTGTGTAAAAAAAATCTTATTAACAGGCTTATTTAGCCACATATCTTCTTGAAAATAAAGCACGTAGTCTTCTTCAATTTGGTCCAATAAATTAACCAATCTATTTGTCCACTCGCCACGACCCGATTTGATATTCTTGAAATTATCATGCGTAACGTCTATTTTTTCCGTTGCGAAATAGCACGTACAGGGAATATTAAAATCCCAATTTTCCTTAAAAAAGTAATCAAACCCCTTGAATAAGAGCGCGTATCTATCGCAGCTATGGACTATGAGTGCTACTTTATTTTTCATTTTATAAAGAATTAATTGAAAACTTATGTCATAAAATAAAGCCTATTGATATACTCATAGAATACACCAACAGGCTTGATTCGGATTAGAATAAATGAAATAGGTGATAAACCGCGTGTAATTTGTTATAAAATGTACCTTTCTTTATTCTAATTTCCTAAAGATTGTTGACTACCATAACGGTGACCCCGTGGATTGCCAAAAATTCGCTTGAACGTCGCCGTCCATTATTTGGGCAACACTTCCACTCACCTCAGTGTCCCAGTAAAAAGGTCCTGCTGACCCAAAGTTTATGTCTATAATGAGCAATTCATATGCAAAACGGCGAAGCTCGAATGCCCCTGTGTTCACCAACGATGTGCTTCCTGAAATACTAGAGGGGTTGCCGAAAAAATCGTACCCATTTAGCGTGTAAGTAGCGAACATATTGTACGTAATTCTTCTGAACTCACCAGCTTCTCTCCACGTATTTCTTGACTTATATTCCAATTTACTGCGGACGAAAAGCCTAGCGTGAAAAAAGAGGTTATTGCCAGTTTCAGACCATGCAACTAATTCGTGAACAAATTTCTTTGGCCCGACCGAACTTCTGCCTTGATAAAACTGCGATGTGAATTGCCATTGATACCTTGCATCTAATTGGTTAGCACCAAGTGTAATCAAATTTGATGTCGCTTGAGCATTTGGCTGAACTTTTCCGCCTGCGAGACCTTTGATTTTTGAGACACTAGGGTTACTACGAATAGCATCAAGCAAGTTTTCATCCTTGTTAGGAATAAAATGCTTCATACCACCCAAATAAAGGACAATTGTATCACCGACTAGGCACTCTCCTTTTTCATTGAGAACTGATAAATGCCCCCTTGGGAAGTTAAAATCTTCCAATTTTTGGAGGTCATTGCTCAACGGCTTATCACTCACGTAAAGTTGGTGCAAGGTGTTCCGCAAAGATTTGAAACCAATTTGGGTTTCCCAAACATTCAGTTCTTCTTCCGATTTGTTTGTCACATCGTTAGTGAACTTGAAAAACTCATCAGAGTTCTTGAACGCGACGCGTCCGTTTTCAACTTTCATCTGAGCAACGCCCGAAGTCGGCGCAGCAGATGATGTGAAGTTTTCGTTTTCTTGCTTCGTACAAGCGTTGAAAAGAAAATTTGCAGCAAAAATTAACATTGCTGCCTTGAAAATGCTTTTGTTAAACATAATCGAATTAGTTTTGTAACGTTTTTTAAAATAGGTGTGCAGATAAGGCAAAATAGATGAATACCCACATTGTAGATAGCGGTACACACGCGGTTTATCGGGTACATTTATTAGCCAAATCTCTTAATTATTGCTTTTTTAGGCGTTTCTGTCGGTAAAAGCATAAGCCTACAGTCGTCAGGCTTGCCTTGCAAGTCTGACGTTTTTTTATTACCTTTTAGATAATCTAACCTCCTTGTTTGAACAGATGAAGAAAATTAATAGATTCTGTACGTAGATGAAGCCCGTGTAGATGAAGCCCCGTGTGAAATTCAGATTTAGTCATTTGTTGTGTGTTAGTATAATGTTATAAAATATTGTCTATTACAAAGGTAAAACTAATCTTTAAACCGAAAAATAATTTAACAAATAAAAGTAATTTATTTAATGTATTACGATTTTAACAATACAATTTCTACTCTTTTTAAAGTAAAAAAGAGTAGTTTTAACCCTATTTCAAGAGAATATGCTAATTATCTGCATTGTAAGAATTTCAAATTTCAAAGGTTTCAGATGTCCAAACTTCCAAATGTCAAAGGTTTTGAGCCTAAAATCTTTAAAATTTAGAATCTTCCTTAAAGTCGTTAGTCGCTAAAATTTATTGTTATTTGAACGAATCAAAAAAGACGCAAACGCAAGCAGATAAGCCCGTCTAGCCAAATTCCTCCCCCTCAGTATTGGCCACTTTTTGATTATAAAAAACGTAGAGAGCCATCAATAAAACGCCAAATAGCACAGCCGTTAAAGCAAAATAGATGTTGAAAGGTTTTTGAGCCGTCAGCGCAATGCGGACTAAAATAGTGGAAATGACGAAGCCGCCGTTGCGAAAAATAAGGTCGTAGCTGCCCGAATAAATGAAGGATAAAATGAGCAAAAACACGTCAACGAATATCATAACGCTGAAAAAGTCCTTGTAAAACACGCTATTAGGGTCATGCGGTTTGATACCGTTTGCACTCACGTCGTATAAATGCACCGCCCAATTTGCAAAACTAATAACCGAAAGTACGAGTAGTAAAACGCTCAAAACCACGGCGGCGGTTTTTTTGATGTGGATAAATTGCGTGCGTTTTGAAGAGGGTTGACTTTGGGCTTTTTTGGTTTTTGCGAAAAGTTGATAATAAACGGTTGTTAAGAAAAAGAGGAGCAAAGCCCCGATTAGGTCAAGGCTAATATCTTTCAAAAAGCCAAATGTGTAGATGTCGGGTTTGTCTAAATCGTAGTCCGCGATGTCGTGAAAAAAACTTCTAATGACGATTAACGTGATGATTTCGTATTGTTTTCCGATAAAAACAACAATACTTTTGGGCAGAATAACGACTAATGTGAGGACTTCGTAGAACAAAATAATGCTAAAAGGTGTGTAAATCGCTTTTAAATAACTAGAAGGCAATTGCGCGAGTAGCGTTGAATTAACGGCCAAATGTTTGCTTGTAAATATCAAACAAAGATGCAAAACGAAGCCAATCAAGGCGAAGTTAATGATGACACGCTCAACTTTTCGGATATTGTTGTCTCTAAAGATAACGTCATAAAATTCACTCACCCACGTGAATAAGTTGAACAGATTGAGTTGCTTTTTCATGCTTTTTCTGCTTTAAATAATTGATTATCAATAACTTAAATACTGGTAACTTCGGAGAAGTCACTTTGCACATTTTACGGGCTGTTTCGCGCTGCGAAAAACAGTGCATATTAATCTTGTCCATACACTTACCGCAAAAAACATTGGGGCAACAACTTGACGCTGCTACCCCAATTTCTACTAATTCAAAACGAAATTATGCGTTAGCGGCTCTTTTCGTTTCAGTAACAGCGATGTTATAGACCACTAAGCCGAAACCAATCTTGTTGATGGCATCCGCAATGTTGTAGAACAGGTTTAGGTCTTTCGGTGCAAAAACACCGCTCAACCAACCACCTGGCATACACATATAACCGATTGGATAGATGGCCCAACCTGCCAAAACGAACCACGCCAAGGCTTGGATACCGCTTTTGACTGCTGGAGAATCGCTTTTGTCAGCCAATTGCTTCGCCTCGCCCATCCATGCGGAGTGCAAAACGTACAAATAACCGACTGTTGACAAAGCACCCCACAATACGCTTTGCGTTGTGTCTCCGTTGCTGAATGCTTCGCCGATGTAACCTGCAATCAACATCCATGCGGAAGCAATAATCAATTTCCACATCATGGATTTTGTTGCGCCTGCTGGTTTGAGCAACAAGTAAAACTCTACGCACATCAGCGGCACGGTAAGTGTCCAGTCAATGTAGCGCAATGCCGTCGGCGTTTCGCCCGTCGCACCATAATAATCGCGCATATAATAGTAGTGAAAAGCCGCAATACCCGTAATCAATGAAGAAACGAGGAGCGATGTTTTCCACTTGTTGTCAACGCTTCCGCGCTCCACCATGAAGAAAACAGAAGCGGCAAGCATAGACATATAGCCCGTGAAAAACGTAAAGGCGACGGGGTCGTCTTTAGGGATTTTCATAACATCTAAAAAAGTAAGCATGAGTCGAAATTTAATTTTGTTTAATGAATAAAGTGATTTTGTTAAACAAAAGCATAACGCTTTGTTTGTCTTTCGTAATCCAAATAATATTTTGAAAAAATACGTTTGTGTTTATTTGTTTTTAGTTTTTCTAGTGAATCAAAGCAGTAATCTTCTGTATGCTTTGTTTGAGTATAGCGTAATAACAGGCTTATTTTAAAGTTGTTCACTAAAAAAGAAAAATATTTTCATTTTTTTTTGAAAGTTCAAAAATTTAACTTTTTCAAGAAGACTACGCTATTATAATCACCCCCTCAGTATAAATTCGTTTTTAGCACTTTTAAGGCTTTCTTTTATTGATTTGGCTATAAATGCCTTGTAAAACTTAAAATTTTTCTACCCTAAATTTTTTCGTTTCTTTATTTTGTTGAGTTAGAAAAAATATTTTTTTATTTTGTAGAACTATTTTTTTTTAAATGTTAAACAAAATAGCGTCTTCGTGGTTGAAACGCTATGAAAAACGAAGCTTTTGACATCGCCGTTCTCGGCGGAGGTTGTTCGGGTTTGCAACTTCTGCATCAATTATCCTTGCAAGAGGATTGGTCGAAAAAACACGTTGCCTTGTTCGACGATGCCGTTCCGAAACAAAGGTCGTGGTGTTTTTGGTCGGATAAACCGCACCCGTTGCAGCATTTAGTGAGCAAATCGTGGCGTAAAATCATCTTCAAGGGGCGCGATTTTACGAAGACAGAGGACGTGACGCCTTATGCTTATCATTACATCGCGGGTGAAGATTTTTTCAATTATTTTAAAAAAACATTTTTGGATGCCCATAAAAACGTTGAGATACTCCATTACAGCGTTGAAAGTATCAAGAAAAAAAAACATGGGTATGACATCAAAAGCCCGTTCAATCAATGGTCTGCTCAAAATGTGTACAGCAGTTTGTCCCCTGTAAAAAGCAATCTCCAAGCTCGATTTGCTTTAAAGCAGCATTTTAAAGGCTGGTTTATCAAAACGGAACAGCCCGTTTTTGATGAAACAACGATGACGCTGATGGATTTTTCGATTCCGCAACACGACGATACGCGTTTTATTTATGTGTTGCCTTTTTCAGATTCGGAGGCTTTGATTGAAATGACCGTTTTCTCGCCCGACACTTATCCCACCGCGACTTACGAAGACGCCTTGCGTACTTACATGAATGAACATTATCAAAACATTAAATTTACGATTACAGATACCGAAAAAGGGGCGATTCCAATGACCGACGCATTATTTTCGAGGCTCGGTACTGAGGGGGAGACTTTGCTTGGCACGGCGGCGGGAATGGTAAAATCGTCAACGGGCTATGCGTTCAAACGCATAACAACCGACAGTCAGCAGCTTGCAGAGGATTTTGGAAAACGCCAAAAACCGCGTTGGGCAACTACAAAAGGCCGTTTTAGGTTCTACGACCGCTTGCTTTTGGGCATTTTGACCGATGAACCTTTGAAGGGGAGCGTGATTTTTGAACATCTCTTCAAAAAAATGCCCATGACCACCATTTTCCGTTTTTTGGATGAGGAAACAAATTTATGGGAAGAAGTAAAGCTTTTTAGCAAATTACCTTTTGTACCTTTTCTAAAACAAATCTATCGGCAATGGACGTGGTGAAAAAATGGGCGCATGAAATATTGGAAACGCCGACTTGGATAACCGTTTTGGTGGGCAGTGTTTTGCTGTTTTGGCAACAATGGGCGGGCGAATTGACCCCCTCAGTACAAATGGCCGTTTTTGCATTTTTTATCCTCTCAACAGGCATTCCGCACGGGGCAATTGACCATTTGGTGGAAAAAGAAACGGCAAAAAGACGGCAAAAAGCCTTCAATTTTAGCATTTTTGTCTTGAAATATGTGTTAACAATGCTCTTTTATGCCCTTGCGTGGCTCGTTGTGCCGAGTTTTAGCTTATTGTTTTTTATTCTAATTTCAGCGGGACATTTCGGCGAAACCGACATCGAAAACGCCCCGCCGACGGTGCTTTGGAACGCCGCCCGATTTACATTTGGTTGCTTCATTTTATCGTGGATTCTATTGTTTCACGCCGCCGAAGTGACGCCGATTTTGGAACGCATCAGTAGAAACAACCAAATAGTAACAAGCGTTTGGCAATTTTTATTGGCCTTTAAATCGGCGTTATTGATTGGTTTGGCAACTATTTTAAGCGTTTTTTATTATTTTGGGAACAGAAAAAATCCTGTTTATATTGACAAAATGCGTTTTCTACGCTTGTTTTTCATTATAGTTTTGACCTATTGTTTACCGCTTTTACCCGCTTTCGGGCTGTATTTCGGTGGTTGGCACGCCCTGTGTTCGTTGGGCAATATTCATGAATATTTACTAAACATTGATTCTAAATCAAATACACATTACTTGATTCTGAAAACATGGTCTAAAACGTTGATTTTCACGCTTTTAGCTATGGCATTTCTAGGATTAGCCGCTTGGTTTTGGCTACGTTTTTATCAAACTTGGGATGCTTTGCCACTCTTGTTTATTTTTTTATCGCTTATAACTTTGCCACATTTAAACGTTATGCACCGCATGAGTAAAGCAACTGCCATAAAATAGTATCACGGACTTCAGTCCGTGAATAATTTAGTAACTCACATACTGAAGTCCGTAATACTACCCGATGCACTTCTTAATTTGCTCGATAATCGTTTCCGCATGAACCCGCGAATTTTCGATAAACCACACGTGCGTATCCATGCCGCCGCACACGACACCCGCGAGGTAAATCCCTTTTAGATTTGATTCTTGGGTTTGGAGGTCATATTTTGGGTAAAATTTCCCGTCGGCTGACAATTCGATGCCAATTTTTTCCAAAAAAGAAAAATTCGGTTGATACCCCGTTGCGGCAATTACAAAGTCGTTTTCAATCGTTACGCCGCCGTCGGGCGTGTCAATTTCGACGCTATTTTGATAAATTTTGCTTAGTTTTGAGTTGAAATACGCCTTAATCGAGCCTTCGGCAATGCGGTTAACGATGTCGGGTCGCGCCCAATATTTTACCCGATGCCCCACTTCCGAGCCGCGAATGACCATTGTCACCCGCGCCCCTTTTCGATAGGTTTCCAAAGCTGCATCCACGGCAGAATTGTTCGCCCCGACGACAACGACGTTTTGATTGTAGTAAAAATGTGGCTCTTTATAATAATGTGTCACCTTCGGCAAATCTTCGCCAACGATGTTCAATTTGGTTGGAATATCGTAAAAACCACAGGAGAGTATGATGTTTTTGGTGAGATATTGTCGTTTTGAAGTTGTCACAACGTAGAAATTTGTTGCTTCCAATTTTGAATTTTGAATTTTTAATTCTAAATCCCCCCCCTCAGTATTTTCTGTTAAAAACGTCGGTGAAACTAACGTCGGCGATGCTTCAAGCTTCGCCGACGTCGTAACGTCAACGCTTTCAACCGTTTCAAACATATTGATATTCAAGCGATTAGACTCCGCAACGCGGCGATAATATTCTAACGCTTCACTCCGCGTCGGCTTCGCATTGTTAGACACAAACGGCACATCGCCAATTTCGAGACGGTCGGAAGTAGAGAAAAAACTCATGTTTGACGGGTAATTGTAGAGCGAGTTGACGAGCGTCCCCTTCTCCACAATCACATAACTCAGACCCGCCCGTTTTGCCGCCAAACCACACGCTAAGCCAATCGGCCCCGCACCAATAATTAAAACATCGTGAAATATCATATTTCTATTTTTTTTCAACACCCTCTTCCTCTTGCCGTTTCAACTCGTCGGTACTGAGGGTTTTTTTTTGTTCCTTCAACATTTTTCCATTGGCATCAAATTCTAAAAAAATGTAATCCGTCGCCGCATCTAACTCAACTTGGAACGTCTCATTTTGCCCATTTTTGACCGACATCACGACCGCAGGCTTGGCTTCGGCGTATTTTTCTTTCAACAAACGCTGAACAGACGGCGGCAAAGCCGAAATTTCGATAAAATTCGTCGTATATTGAAATACGCCTTTTAAGTCATAATACGCCCTGCAATCTGACGCGTCACACCAAAAGTTAGCAATCAAACCCGTCTCCGTAGAGTCCCAAGCAACCTCCTCGGCTTTTGGAAACTGCCGCGCAAAGGCTTGTGCAAGCTCGTTGCTGACAAAAGAGGCCCCCTCAGTATTTTCGGGATTTCCAACATTTTTTGGCATTTTATCGCCATTTTGACAGGCAAAAACCGTTGTTGCTGTCGCAAAAAAAAGTATTTTCCAATATTTCATTTTTCTAAAATTTGAGCGGTAAAGGTAGAAAGGAAATGATAAATGTGATAGCGTAAATGAGATTTGAGCATCGCAACCTTCCAAGGGTTGATGTTCGACGTAAAGTTATGGCGCAAAAAACGACATAAAGTTTAGTCACAATTGTTATTTGACATTACGGATAAATTTTCAATATTTTGTTGGGTGAATATCAAGCAGGACTTCATCTTAGGAACGTTAAGTAAATAAAAGCGTATTTTACTGGCTCTTTCTCGCTGCGCTCGAAAATCGCCATCTGAAGGATTTTTTAGGAGGCAGCTTGTTTT
>JAYSRS010000347.1:0-4440 GCA_043720935.1 Saprospiraceae bacterium | reverse complement strand
TTAAAACAAAATATCGACTTCCAAAACTGTCGAAACCGTTGAATTTAAAGCCATTTTTCGTTAAATACCAATTTTTAAAAAGTTGTGGGAAAGGACGGGTGTAAATGATGTTGATAGCAGCCCACTCTTTGAGGACATAGAGCGTGGCGTTTTGCAAATCCGACGCTTCGTCGCTGTCTTTGTCAAGAAAAAATAGGGTATTCATCAGCCGTTCTTTGAAGCGACTTTTAAACTGACGATAAGCCGACTGACTGCTTGTTTTAGGGTCTTGGTAGAAATGTGCGGCAGCGTCTTCGTCCGTCATGATGCGGCCTTCTTTGATGAGCTGATAAAATTGTGCGTACTTACTTTCAGCAGCCCCGTCGTACAGAAATTCCTCTTTTCGGGGTTTGTTTTTCTCAATTAACTGAATAATTTTAGTCAATTCTTTCATTTATTTTCCTCTTTTTAAGATTAAAATGTGGGTTTTTGTCCGTATTCACATAAGGTTTTTTTTTTAAATAATTGATTATCAATTCGTTAGGCTATATAGTAACATATTTTAGGTAGTTTTTTGAAGTGACAAAAATACAATACTGTCTTTGCACAGCCTAATCTGACCCTGTACTTTTGTATTATCAAATACGGAAAGAGCAAGATTTATGATTGTTCTCATGGTTTTAATCCAACAATTAAACGCAGAAATTTTAACATTCAAATAAATGCAAAAACTTTTATTCTTTTTAAACACAAATTTCTTTTTAAACACAAATTTTTTTTGGTAACGTATTTTTTTTCACACAAAAACTTTATTAATTATGTACTTAGCAATGTTATTGGCTACGGTTTTACTTCGTCATATTATTATTGACGACTTATTTCCGTGCTAACGGTAAACGCAAATCAAAAGTAAGCGAGAAAATATTGACAGCAAACTTATAATCACACAATAACGATTACGCCTATCATCAATTCAAACAAATAGACTTTGTATTAAGTCGCTGGTAGCATAAGAACGCACAGAAATCTCGTGGTCACTTAAAAAGTAAAGCCGAGTCCGACAACAGTTGGCTCGGCTTTCTACGTTTTTTTGTCATTCAGCAGGAATCTTTATTGTTTAGGCGTTGCTATAACGTGTTTTGTCATTCAGAAAGAATCTCTATTTTGTACATCTTAAACAATAGAGATTCCTGCTGAATGACAAAAAACTTAGAAAATACTGAGGGGGTATTGTTACTTAATCACTTAGCTTTGTCAAAATTTTCCATTCTTTTAGTCTGCATAACAAGGTATGAATTTCCTTTTAGTTTTCATCGGCGGTGGTTTAGGTAGCCTCGTTCGCTATGGTATCTCATTGATTATCAGTCGTTTAGAAATAAGTTTCCCACTTGCTACATTGTTTTCCAACGTTTTGGCTTGCTTCATTATAGGCGCATTAACGGCTTCGGCAACCAAAGGCAATTTGACCGATGCACAACGTTTGTTGTTTGCAACGGGTTTCTGCGGTGGCTTTTCTACTTTCTCCACTTTTTCAAACGAAACGCTGCAATTGGCTCAAAGTGGGCAGTTTTTCACGGCATTTCTCAATGTTTTATTGAGTTTAACACTTTGTATGGCCGCAACTTTCGTCGCATTACGTATTTTTTGAACGGCTTTTATACCTTTGCGGTTTTTATAACGATTATTTTTTGCGTTTTGTATTTTTGCAAATGAATTTGCAATGACGGGTGCAAATAAATTTGCAACGACAACAATGAATAAATCAGTCAGTCAGTTTCTAAAATTTTCCATTTTTCTCGGTATCGGTTTGGCCATTATGACGTGGCTTTACAATGGTCAAAACACCGCTTTTCAAGAGCAATTGCGCCTTGACGGGAAGCAGCCTTACCCGCTTATCCGCAAAATTTTTGACGATTTTCGCTCCGTCAACCTTTTTTGGATTGGCATGACGCTCTTGGCGTTTTCGATTTCAAACTGGAGTCGTGCTTTGCGTTGGAATATGTTGATTGAACCGTTGGGCTATCAACCCAAAACGCTTAACTCATTTTTCGCCGTAAATATTAGTTATTTTACGAATCTCTGGCTCTCTCGGGCGGGTGAAGTTGTGCGGGCAAGTGCGTTAGCGAAGGCCGAAGGCATGTCTATGAGCCGTGTTATGGGAACGGTTGTCGTTGACCGCCTCTTGGATTTGTTGACTTTGGCGGTCATTGTCGGCTTTTCGTTCATCGTTCAATACGAGATATTATGGTCGTGGCTCGATAAAAACCTCGGTGATGGCACTGGTTCGTTTCGACTTTTTGGGCATCCGTTGTTCATCGGTTTGATGGTTTTTGGCGTCGTTTCAATGGTTTTAGCTTACGTTTTACGTAAAAAAATTGCTGCATTGCCATTCGTGAACAAAGTATGGCACATCGTCGAAAAATTTGGCGAAGGCTTGAAAACGATTCGCAAGGTCAAAAATCCCTTGGCTTTCGTTTTTCACAGCGTTAATATTTGGGTGATGTATTTTTTTATGACGTATTTATGCTTTTTTGCATTCGCGCCAACGGCTGATTTATCCGCGCAAGCCGCCTTGACGGTTTTCGTTTTCGGCACATTCGGCATCGTCATTCCTTCGCCTGGCGGCATGGGAACCTATCATTTTTTGGCCATGTCGGCCTTGGCTTTGTACGGTGTGAAGGGTGACGACGCATTTTCATTTGCGAATATCATGTTTTTTTCTATTCAAATATTCTATAACATTGTCGCGGGGCTAATCTCGATTTATTTGTTGCGCCGCATGAACAAGAATGCCCCCCTCAGTACCGAAGCCCTTTTGGCGGACGCGGAGGCCGTTTAGGGGTGGTTTCACACAGAGTTCGCAGAGGACACAGAGAACACAGAGTTTTCCTTTTTTTCTTCTGAATAACAAAAAGAAAAAACTCTGTGTTCTCTGTGAACTCTGTGTGAAACAAAAAAAACGCTGTGTGAAACAAAAAACTCTTTAAAAGCGGTGAAATAAACCGAAGCGGAAGGACGTTTGAACGTTTCGTTCAAAAAATCTTGGTTTAATTTATACTTTCGCCGCTCAAAATCCACGTATGGCAGACAAAGACAACTTATTGAGCGTCATAGGGACGCTTTTTCGCTATCGCCGCCCGGTACTTTGGGCCACTTTTCTAACCGCCCTCGGCTCTATGCTGATTACGGTTTTGTTTCTCGATAATATGTACAAAGCGACGACTTCTTTCTATCCGCTTAGTTCCGACGTATTCAAACCTGAACAAATGTTTGGCACTTCCAACAAAGACATGGAATATTTCGGTACAGAAAACGACGTTGACCGATTGCTGACAATTGGTCAGTCGGGTGATATGTACAATTTTTTAATAAAAAAGTTTGATTTATACAAACATTATAAAATTGATACATCTTCCGAGCGTGCGCCGATAAAAGTGCGCGAAGCCTTAGAAAGATTGTACAGCGTTCAGAAAACGAAAACCAATTCGATTGAGGTGTCTGTGGAAGACAAAGACCGTGTTTTAGCTGCCGAAATGGCGAATGCAGCACGCGATAAAATTGATGAAATCGCGCAACGCATTGTCCGCGAGGTACAATTGAATCAGATTAGAGGTTTTGAGTCAAGTTTTTTGCAGAAAGAAAAAGTCATGGGTGTTGTTGGTGACACATTAGCAATGATGCGCACGCGTTATGGTGTGATTGACCCCGAAAATCAGACCGAAGCGGTCACAAAATCTTCCGTTGAAGCGCGCAGTAATTTCATTCGCTCTAAGGCAAAATTTGAGGCGATGAAAGGTATCGGGACGCTTTCACAAGATACAGTAGCCCTGCAAGGAGCAACGGTAAAAGGTTACGAAGAAGAACTAAAAGAGAGTGCCGAAATGCTCAGAAAATACAATGAAGGTTTCAATAAAGTATCCTTGATGAAGGAATTGTACGAGCAAGACCGCAATCAATTAGGCCGCGATAAACAACGTTATTTGCAGCTAAAAGTGGCTTACGAAACGCCGACACAAGCCTTGAAAACGGTTGAAGTAGCCTCCGTGCCGATTGATAAATCGAGGCCAAAACGGTCAATCATTGTGTTGAGTACAACCTTAATTGCCTTCGTTTTTATGTTCGTTGGTGCCTTGCTAGCTGATGGTTATAAAGACGTTAATTGGGCAGAAATAACTGGTTCTGAACGTGATACGAATGATGAAAAGAAAAAAAGTATTGGCTTTTTTCAAAAACGAAGCTGATTTTTCAAAAGATGACGCCTTTCAATTCGCCCTGTTTAATTTCTAATTTTAATTTAGACCCCCTCAGTATTTTAATGTAAACATGAATCATCCCGAATTTTCTAACAAGAAAATTCGGGATTTTTTATAGCGGTTTACGGGCTGTTTTTCGCTTCGCTCAAAAGATGCCCCTTGAAGAGTTCTATTGGGGCGAGCGTGTTTTTGAAGAAAAATCGAAGAT
>JAYSRS010000346.1:0-4442 GCA_043720935.1 Saprospiraceae bacterium | reverse complement strand
GATTTTTTAGGAGGCAGCTTGTTTTTTGAAAGAAAATCTACGATTTTCTTTCAAAAAACAAGCTGCCTCCGATAGATTTTCTCCACGCACGCCTTTTTAGCGCAGCGAAAAACAGTGTGTATGAAAATACGCTTTTATTTATTTCGCATTCCTAAGACAATGAATTGCTGTTTCAAATTATTCATTTTATCTGTTAAAATCTTTAAAAATCTTTAAATTTCCTTATTTTTATTCAAAAAAACGCACTTATCTTTGTATTTATTTAAAAATCTGTGTCTAAAAATTAGAGGATGATAGGCAAAAATCAATACCCCTCAGTACTTGTCTTCAATTAGCTCGTAATATTAACGCAACTTTCAAGTTGCCGAAGTCTCACAATCATTGGACACGTTTTTTTACAATTCGACCGCGACTTCAGAATTGTGTTACGTATAAATCTTTATTTTTCTTCAAAAATCTTTATTTAACTTTAAATTTAAAGAAAATGAGTAAATTCTTAAAAGGCATCAAGGGCAACGAGAAAAAAGAAGTCACGTCATTCGACGCCGATGCAATTGCCGAAAAACTACATTCAGTCGGCGTTACAGCAACCGCCGCCGTTGCGCCTGTTCCCGTTGTTGAAACGCCAAAACCTGCTGCGAAGCAAAAAGCGGCACGTACCGTCATACCCGAAGAAGACAAAGAGGAACTTCACCGTTTGACGCTCGATATTCCCAAAGACATCATGGATCAAATGCGAAAAGACACGAAACGACGCGGACAAACGATTAAAGGGTTCATTGTTTCGTTGATTTATGATTTTTATGAAAAACCAATGTAGGGAATGATAAGTAGGTGCGTTTAAATAAACGGGAATTTTATTTTTTGTAAGTTGCTGATTATCAACACATTGTAAAACTCATAACTCATAACTCATAACTCATCACTCATAACTCATCACTCATCACTCATCACTCATAACTTATAACTCATCACTACTTAAATGATAAACTATGAATGATGAATTTCAAACGTCAGCGTGTTAATTGGGGATTGGTACTTTATTTATGCGTTTTTTCATAACATTTTCAATGTCTATTTTTACATACTTTGGTTTACGATTTTGATTGTTATCAAATTCTAACGCAATTTAGATTTGACATCATGAAATTTGCAACAGAAAACGGATTAATCGGTTAATTATCGCACTGCGGCATAGCTGCAAAATCTCGGTAATATTAAATAACGGAATTATCGGTTTTGCGTCGCAAAATACTGAGGGGTGTCTCCTTGCGGCGTAGCTGCAAAATCTCGGTAATAAAATCCCTAAACATCCGATTTCAAATGCGGTGTAACCGCAAAACAAGCGGTTTAGCGGTTACACCGCTTAGAAAAGAGCGTTTTTATGTTAATCATTACCAAGATTTTGCAGCTACGCCGCGACAAGACAGCTTTTATCATTTTGCGACATAAAGCCGATAAGTCCGTTAAATAAACCACCTTTTTTTACGCGGTGTAACCGCGAAACCGCTTGTTTTGCGGTTACACCGCATTTAAAATCGTGTATTCGTGAGTTATATTACCGAGATTCTGCAGCTACACCGCAGTACGATAAATAACCAATGATTCCGACAAAAAATATACCCTTCAGTATTTTAACCGACTTTCAAAGAAAAATCTTTATTTTGCTTTATAAATGTTCAAAATTGCATTTTATTGCTTTATTTATCTTTAAAATTATTTAATTTTATTTAAACGTATTTAGTTACACAGATAAATAAAGTAGAATAAAGAAAAATAAAGAATTTATGTGCCTACATACAAACTCGAAATGAGCCAGCTATGGAAAATAAAATTACCAAACCCGAGAGTAGTGGAAGCATCAGCAAGGTAATGAAAAAAATCTTGGAAGGGGCGATGCAAGTGCGGCTAGACCAAGCGAGCATCGAAGACGCGATATTCCAACATTCAGTACTGTGCCAAACGTTTTTGCCGTATCGAAACCCGGGCGACGATGTGAAAATTTGGCAACAAAAACAAGGCAATGTCAGCCTTGCGATTCAAGGCAACCACGTTTTGAACCCCGAAACGGGCGAATTTGAGTTCGTCGGCTTGCCCTATGGAACAAAATCGCGGCTGATTTTGGCCCATATCAATAGCGAAGCCGTCAAAACGCAGAACCGCATCATTGATGTAGAGGAGAGTATGACGGGTTTTATCAAGAAAATCGGCTTGAATACCGACGGACGTACCATCAAAGAAGCCAAAGAACAGCTACGCCGCATTACGGCGAGTACCGTGAGCATTGGTTATTCCGACGGCGAAAAAGGGATGCAAGTGGATTTGAAAATCGTCAAAGCCTTTGACCTTTGGTTTGCGAAAGACGAACGGCAACGGGTGCAATGGACATCGAAAATCCAATTGACGGAAGATTATTTTTCGAGCCTCATCAACCACGCGATTCCGCTCGACGAACGCGCACTCGCTGCTTTGTCGCACAACGCGATGGCACTCGACATCTACGCGTGGCTCGCGCAACGATTACACCGTATTCCGTACAATCAACCGCAATTTGTGGCGTGGTCGAATCTCAAAGAACAATTCGGGCAGGGCTACGACCGCATGGACAAATTCAAAGAAGTCTTCCGCAGAACCCTCAAAGTTGTGTTGACACAATACCCGACTGCCAAATTGGCAGAGGACAAAAACAAAGGGTTTTACCTCAATAACTCGCCTTCACCAATTCCACCCAAAATAATTCAGGTTTTAAAATGACCAAAAAGGGATTCAAACATTCTGTTTGAATCCCTTTTTTTGTCCATTCCTGATAATTCAAGTTGCCCACACACGTATATATATGTACGTGAAGTTTGGTGGAGTTTGGGGTTTTGGACACGTCTTTTTTCAAAAAGTCCATTTATCCACGTGAAGTTTGGGGGGAAATGCGTGGTTTAGAGTGTCTCAAAGTCAATGAGTTAGGTTGTCCACGTGAAGTTTGGTGGGAATGGGCTTAATATCAGAACGATATACAAAGTCTGATATTTAAACGGCCTTTCTAGGACTTATCCACATGAAGTTTGGTGGCAAAAGTGGGCAAAAGCACGTGAAGCTTGGTGGATTTGGTCACGTGTACTTTGGGTGACAAACCTATACCTTTTTTACCGATACAAAAACCTATATTGCTTGCAGCAATTTGTTAATTTTAAAAATGAGTAAAAAAGAAAATTTGTTTTTTTACGCACTAGGGGGGCGCGGCGGCGGCGGCGATTTTTGGGGTAGGAGAGGGGCAAATACTGAGGGGGGGCGAAAAGTTATCCACAGACGCGGAAAGAACTTGGTTGGGTCTTTTAAGAGAGGGAATTAATGATTTTAGCGCGGAATGGGCTTGGGATATAAAGTAAAGAGGCGTGCGGTGCTTACGAAGCAAGCTCCGTTGCTACCTTGCGAAAAAAAAACGGGCAACGTTGAACTCAATCAACATTGCCCGTTTCGACTAAAAACCAACCAATTTTATGGATAATGTCCAAAGAATTAAGAATTAAAAATTAAAAATTAAAAATTAAGAATTTGCTAACCACTATCAGTCGTTTAGTGCAAATTAATATTACATCTCTATTTTGATTTAATTCCTTAAAAATCTTTATTTTGCTTTAAAAGACTTTAAGTATTTTGGACATATCTTTAAAAATCTGTTCTTTTTGATGCCAAGTTTAGTAGCCTGGCTTGCTATCGAGATGCACAAACGACGATTCTAAAAGCGAAGATGCAAATTTTACTGTTTTGTCGGCCTTCTCAACGATGACTTCAAAATGTCCGTTGATTTTCGACACGTTCGCAGGGATGCCGTTGTCGGCTAGGATTTGAGAGATGCGACTCATCATGTTGTCCGTTTTCATAACTTTTCCTTTTTAAAATGTTTGATAATTAAGCTTTATTTAGATGTAACGGCTTTGTATAACGACTTCCGTTGGAACAAAAGTACGCTAACAGCGAATAATTCGCAAAAAACGATTTGTCCTTTTTACGGCTTTCAGTTGCTTCTTTGACTTGCTTTTAGTTCATCTTCCTGCTTTGTATCTTACATGAAAGCGGTTTATTTGGGGTAAAATGCACCAAATAAACCGCTTTTATAGTCTTTTTTATAAAAAAATACGTTTTTTACTAAGGGGCTATTTGCTGGCGAATTTACGCTTTTCAACGCTTTTTTTATTTTTTCTAAACGCTTTTTTTCGAGAAATAGGGTAGGAGAGGGGACGTTTTTAATATGCGAATTGCTTTGTTTCGCCTTTGTCTTCTGCAAATAAATTCGCAAATGCAATTGATTTTCGGAATCATCAGTTATTTATCGCAACTGATAAAATTGTTTTAAAATTATTGATAATCAATTAGTTACAACTCGACGCGGGTTTCAAACTGGCTTGTTAAGTTAAAAAAAAATATTCCCCCTATTCTCTTTACTTTTA
>JAYSRS010000345.1:0-4444 GCA_043720935.1 Saprospiraceae bacterium | reverse complement strand
TGATAGAAAAATCTACGATTTTTCTATCAAAAAAACACGCTCGCCCTGATAGATTTCTTTCGCACGCCTTTTTCGCGCAGCGAAAAACAGTGCGTATTATTTTTGTCCATCCACTTAGCAGCATTTAATTTAAACATTACTACTTAACAACAAGCTGTATTCGATAGCTGAAAGCATGAAAATATTACAAATAATTACCCTAGGTGATAGTATTGGTGGCGCACAAATTCACGTTTTGGATTTGGCGATTAGCCTTCACGAACGCGGCCACAGTGTCCACGTACTGACAGGAACTTTGGGCGAACTCAACGAACGGCTGACAAAAGCGGGTGTTTCCAACGGTGAATTGCCGACGATGCAGCGTGCAATTCATCCGCTTGACGACATTCGGTGCTTTTTTGAGTTGCGCCGATTCATCCAACAATTTAAACCCGATGTTGTTGCTTCGCATTCGAGTAAAGCGGGAATTATTGTGCGATTGGTTTGTTTTTTCTTACAAATTCCTAATACATTTACCGTTCATGGCTGGTCTTTTGAAGCCAATGCGTCGAAATTCAATCAACGCCTTTATTTTTTTATTGAAAAAATCATGGGCTTTTTTAGCTGCAAACTCATCACTGTCGCGCATACGGGCTACGATTTGGGCATCAAATACCACATCGTATCGCCTCGGAAATTGATCACTGTGTTGAATGGTGTGCGCGATTTTAAGCAAAATTTAGCGCAAAAAACACGCGATACTGAGGGGGTAGAACGACCGATTGAACTGGTCATGTCGGCTCGTTTTCAGTCCCAAAAAGACCATGAAACGCTCATAAAAGCGTTGATTCCCTTGAAAAATGAGCCTTTTCACCTCCAGCTTTTGGGCGATGGTACGGAAACTTTGGCGCGCATACAGGCTCTAGTCAACGACAATGGCCTGACTGAAAAAGTCGCCTTTGTCGGTTTCACGACGAATGTTTTAAGCTATTTGCAACAAGCCAACATTTGCATTTTGATTAGTCATTCCGAAGGCTTGCCCTTGTCTATTTTGGAAGCGATGTCGCTTGGTTTGCCCATCTTGGCGAGTAATGTAGGTGGCATTTGCAAACAAGTAGAAAATGGCTACAACGGTTATCTAGTTGAGCGAAATGATGTAGAAGACCTCACCGAAAAAATTAAATTATTGATGAATAATCCTACCTTGCGCCGCGAAATGGGCAACAATTCCCGCGCTTTCTACGAAAAAGAATTTCAATTAGAGAAAATGGTGGATAAAACCCTAGCGGTGTATCAATCCATATTAAAATAAGCGTTACCGAACTTATGTTTAAAAAAATACTTGTAACTGGCGGCTCTGGCTTTATTGGTTTTCACTTACACAACCACTTGGCACACGACCGCATCGTAAATTTAGACCTAGAAGAACCTGATTTTCACTACCGTTCTACGTTTATAAAAGGTGATGTTCGAGACCCTAAAATTCTCGCAAAAGCCCTCGTTGGTTGCGACGCAATTTGGAGCATGGCCGCCGCCCATAAAGATTTTGGCATTTCCCGCGACGAATATTTTGCCATCAACGAATTTGGTACGCAAATACTCACCGAAGCCGCTACCGCCGCAGGTATTAAACAATTCATTTTTTTTTCATCCGTAGCTGTTTATGGTGATTCAAATGAGCCACTTACTGAGGGGTCGCCCACAACGCCTTCAAACGATTATGGCGCGTCGAAACTGGCCGCCGAACGCGTTTTGGAAGCATGGGCTGCTGAGGATGCAAGCCGCGAAGTGCTGATTATTCGCCCCGTTGTGGTGTATGGTGAGCGCAATTTTGCGAACGTTCACCGACTGATGAAACAAATTGATAAAGGACAATACGTTAATATTGGCGCAGGTACGAATATAAAATCAATTGCTTATGGCAAAAACCTCGTACAAGCCGTTTTGTACTTGTTAGACCACATGAAACAAGGCGTGTCCGTTTACAATTACGCCGACGAACCGCAACTCACTAGCCGCATGATTGGTGAAACAATCGCCGCCGCCCTAGGCAAATCAAAACCGATGACACTGCCTTATTGGTTGGTTTACACGCTCGCTTTACCCTTTGATTTGATTAAAAAAATAACGGGTAAAGACTTGCCAATTTCATCGAATCGCGTTCAAAAATTCACGACAGCGACCCACTTTCGGGCAGAAAAAGTTCATGCAGCGGGGTTTAAACCGCAATTTACAAACGTCGAAGGCTTACAGAATATGGCAAAATGGTTTAAAGAAACGGGACAGTAAGTTTTGAGTTTTGAGTTACGGGTTTTGAGTTGGTATGACGCCAACTCAAAACCCAAAACTTACTGGGAAGGGGTGCTTTTTTGGAAAAAATGCGGGATGTTTCATTTTGCTTGAAAAGTAGTTTACACTTTTTTAGCAAGATTTACTAAATTTGAAAAATTTAGTAAATCTGTGCGTAATTTAAAGTATTGATAGTCAATGGATTGATAACATTTGAGAAATTTTTTAAATTTCTTAAATGTGTGCAAACTGTAAAATGAAACATCCCAAAAATGCTTTAATTTTGTTGCTTAAAATTCAAAGTCATGGAAGAACAAAAAAAATATGCTGCTTACGAAGTATGGTTTAAAGCAAATCGCAAACAGCTTGTTAACTATAAAGCGGAATGGATTGCTTTTAATGAAACAGGCGTCATTGCTCACAACCGTAACTACACAACAGCCACTGATGAAGCTAAAAAAAGTGGGCAAAAATATGTCATGTATTACGTGCATCCTGCTCCTTTTGATGGCATCGCTCGTTTTTTAAAGGTATCTATGTTCAGAGCAAAAGTCAAAACGTTCCACTCCCAAGAGTGGTATCCACATTGTTACGTTGACTTTTTTAGAGAAGGCAACGAAGAGCAAATGAAAATGCTCATAGATTCGGGTGCTGATTTTTCGGTTATTTCTTTCAACGTGGGTAAAAATTTGGGATTTACTTTGGGCGGCGGCGAAACCATTTATCAAGGTGGTGGCGTGGGCGATTGCGCCTTTGAGTACGTTACACGAGACTTGGAAATGGAGGTTGAAGGCCATCGCTTTAAAGCCCCTGTCGCTTGGTTGCTTGATGAGAAACTAGACGAGGCAATACTTGGCCGCGATGTCGTTTTCGACCTTTTTGACATCGAATTCAAGCAAGCCGATGAAGAAGTCATTTTCAAATGGCGCGGTAAAAAACCGCCTTTAACTTAATTTTTGTATTAAATCTTATGGAAAAACAAGCAAAAATATACGTCGCGGGACATCGTGGCATGGTAGGTTCGGCGATACTGAGGGGCCTTCACAAACGCGGTTTTGAGAACTTATTGTTCAGAAAATCGGCGGAATTAGACCTCCGTGACCAAACGGCGGTGGCCGATTTCTTTAGAAAAGAACGCCCCGATTACGTTTTTTTGGCAGCAGCTAAAGTTGGTGGTATCTTAGCGAATAACACTTATCGCGCTGATTTTTTGTACGAGAACTTGATGATTCAAAACAATGTGATTCATTCGGCCTACAAAAATAACGTTAAAAAACTCATGTTCCTAGGTTCTTCGTGCATTTACCCCAAACTCGCCCCGCAACCTTTGCAAGAAAATGCCTTGTTGACAGGACTTTTGGAGGAAACAAACGAGCCTTACGCGATTGCTAAAATTGCAGGTATCAAAATGTGCGATGCTTATCGGTCGCAATACGGCTGCAATTTTATTTCGGTTATGCCGACCAATTTATATGGGCCAAATGACAATTATGATTTGCAAAATTCCCACGTTCTTCCCGCCTTGATTCGTAAATTCTTAACGGCGAAAAAAAATAATGACCCCTCAGTAATTTTGTGGGGAACGGGGTCGCCGCTTCGTGAGTTTCTCCACGCCGACGATTTAGCAGATGCGTGTTTGTTTTTGATGGAGACTTTCGACGAAGCAGGTTTTGTCAATATCGGAACGGGCGTTGATTTACCGATTCGAGAATTGGCCGAAATTGTCAAAAAAACGGTCGGTTTCCAAGGCGATATTGTTTTGGATACAACAAAACCTGACGGAACGCCGCGTAAATTGATGGATGTGTCAAAATTGCACAATTTAGGTTGGCGACATAAAATTGACTTGACTGATGGTATAAAAATGGTCGTTGAAGAAGTGAAAGAGCGTTTTTAAAGTTTTGAGTTATGCGTTTTGAGTCACATAAAACATAAAACCCAAAACCCGTAACTCAAAACTTAAAACTTTAAGAAATACTGAGGGGGTGCGTTTTCAAAAAAAAGACATAACTTGCGTCCAAAATTGTAAAAAATATGGTAGAATTACTCGATTATCCTACAAAAAAGCAGCAAATTATACCCGATTATCTCATTTACGAGATGATGCGGGGCAAACCTATTTATTACAAAAACTATGAAAAAATATTGAATCAACAAGCAACATTTGAAGAAATCA
>JAYSRS010000344.1:0-13170 GCA_043720935.1 Saprospiraceae bacterium | reverse complement strand
TTCTTTCAAAAAACAAGCTGCCTCCGATAGATTTTCTCCACGCACGCCTTTTTCGCGCAGCGAAAAACAGTGCGTATGAAAATACGCTTTTATTTATTGCGCGTTACTTAATAACAAATAAGTTTAAAAACGGATTAATAAAAAACAAAAAGCCATTCACATACTGAGGGGCTTTTTTTATCGTTAGTACCATCATAATGTTAAAATATTTATGATAAAAATTTCAATTTGTCAGATAAAACACCTAACTTTGTCTATAAATATATGCGTAAATCATATACTTTTTAATTAGTTTTAATCTCTACGAACAAAATATCACCCATCTAAAACGGCAGTAAATTTTAAGAAAAACAGCTGTCCTCCCATTCCCTATGAATAAATTGAACATATCCACTTTTATCGAAAACTATGACATTAATGAAGCGATTTTTATTTTTACCATTGGCTTTTTATGCCTTTTCAAACCTTTTTGCCCAAATTACGGTAACGAATGAGCGCAGTATCAACTCGGCGTTTCAAGAATACAGCCCCGCGTTTTATGGCAATGGTTTGGTATTTGTGGCGGCAAATCCTGCCGTTGACAAAGACAAAAAAGAAGACACGCAAATTGGCCGCTTTACGACCTCTATCTTCCTTGCTAAACGCACGAACGATGGCATTTTGCAACGCCCTTTACCCTTCGCGGAAGAACTGACGACCAAGTTTTACGACGGCCCTTTGTCGTTCAATCAAACGGGTGATATTGTGTTTTTCACGCGCTCTAATCTTAAAAAAGGCAAGCCAAAAATTGCCAAAGACGGCAAAGTCAAGCTGAAAATTTATACCGCTCAACTTGTTAATGGAATGTGGTCGAGCATTTCTGACTTATCGTTTTGCGACGGTGAGGCCGACTATGCACATCCTTCGATTTCGGCGGATGGCCGTCGCTTGTTTTTCTCGTCGAATCGGACGGGTGGGCAAGGTGGCATGGACTTATACGTGTCGATGAATCAAAACGGGATTTGGGGTGAACCTGTTAATTTAGGGCCAAAAATCAATACGGCAAAGGATGAAGTTTTTCCATTTTCTCACACAAGCGGCGTTTTATTGTTCAGTACGAACGGTCGAAAAGCCGTTGGTGGCTTGGATATTTTTTCGACAAAGCAAACGGCAAACGGTTGGTTAGCCCCGACGGCTCTGCCCGAAACAATTAACTCGACGAGTGATGATTTTGGTTTGATTCTAAATCCAGAACGCACGAACGGCTATTTTGCCTCAAGTCGGGCGAGTGGACAAGGCGATGATGACATATACAACGTGAGCATTCCGAGTGGCCTTGAAATTATATCGTCAAGTTCGACTAGCGTTGAGGATGATTTGTTTAGCGAAAAACCTAAAACGGACATTGCGGCAAATGGACCACAAAGTGTTGGAAATCAATCAAATACTGAGGGGGGACAAAATTCTGTGGCAGCAAAAGCGGAAGAAGTAAAACGCGAAGCGGCGCGGGTTGCGGCGTTCAAACGTGAGGAAGAATTACGCATTGCGGAAGAAAAAAAGCGGGAAGAGACACGCATTGCCGAAGTGAAACGTCAAGAAGCCTTGAAATTAGAAGAGGCAAAATCGGTTGAATTGAAGCGCGCACAAGAGAAAATCAGTGAGCAAAAACGTGAAGAAGCTGAATTGGCAGAGCAAAAACGCTTGGAAGCGGATGTGTTGGAACAGAAAAAAGTTCAAGCTAAAATTGCGGAAGAAAAACAAAAAGAGGCTTATAAAGTTGAACAAAAACGCGCCGAAGCCCGTCTGATTGAGCAAAAACGTGAAGCAGCCCGTTTGGTTGAACGCAAGAAATTGGAAGCCAAATTGGCTGAAAAAAAGCTAGAAGACGATAAAATTGCTGAAAAAAAGCGTCAAGATGCCGCTAATGACATGAAAAAACGTGAGGAGAAGCGATTTGCGGATGAAGAATTGGAAGCCGATAAACTCGCTGAACAAAAACGGAAAGACAACGAAGCTGCCGAACGTAAACGTCAAGAAACGCTGTCTGCGGAGCAAAAACGTGAAGAAGCAAAATTAGCTGCCGCTAAGTTGGAAGAGCAAGAAATCGCTGAGGCCAAGCGTAAAGCTGGACAAATTGAAGAGGAAAAACGGCTAAAAGAAGCTAAATTGGCTGAACAAAGACGTGAAGAAGCACGCATCGCGGAGGCTAAATTGGTGGAAGGACGCTTGATTGAAGAGAAATTGCGGGAAGCTAAATTGGCAGAACAAAGTCGTGAAAATGCACGGCTTGCCGAAGTCAAACGTCAAGAAGAAATTAGGATTGCGGAAGCAAAACGTGAAGAAATTAGGATTGCAGAAGTTAAGCGTGAAGAAGCATTGCGCGTAGAGGAAGCAAAACATGAGGAAATTAGAATTGCGAAAGTTAAGCATCAAGAGGAATTGCGCGTTGCGGAAGCAAAACGTGAAGAAGAAATTAAGATTGCAGAAGCTAAGCGTGAAGAAGCATTGCGCGTTGCGGAAGCAAAACGTGAAGAAATTAGGATTGCAGAAGTTAAGCGTGAAGAAGCATAGCGCGTTGCGGAAGCAAAACGTGAGGAAATTAGGATTGCAGAAGTTAAGCGTCAGGAAGAATTGCGCGTTGCGGAAGCAAAACGTCAAGAAGAAGCAAGAATGGCTAACGCAAAACTGCAAATGAGGTTGAGTGAAACGCAGTCTTTCAGAACGCCCGAGCCTATGGCAAATGCTGATGTGATAATTACGCAAAATGTTGATAATCAAGCGTTTAATGCATCAGATGGTTTTGGTGAAACAATAGCAAGTTACGAGCAACGGAGTAAACAAGCGGATAAAAAAGACAATCGGACAGCGAATAGTAAAACGAACAAGGCTAACAAAACGACGCGTCAAAACCCGTCCGTTTCTAGTCAAAATCCATCTGTAGCCAACCAAAATACGGTTGTTAGCAATGAAAATACTGAGGGGGCTAAATATTTGGAAACGACGATTACGACTTTCGATAAAAACACAAGTCACGCCCTTCAACAAGTAAAAGTGAGCATTATTCCTATGAAATCTGTTACAAATGCTGTGGTTGTTACCGATATTTCGGGAAAATTGACGGGTTTGCGGACAGATGATGGAACAGCAATTGCTTTGGATGAGCTGCCACAACAGTTGGAAATCAGCGACAATACAGGTTTAGTGAAACTGCCTTTGGTGGTTGGCGAGCGGTATTTATTCAATTTCTCAAAAACGGGTTACGTGCCTAAATTTGTTATCAAAACGATTTTGGTCAATGACAACCGCGTTTCGACGGCCTTGGTGGTGGAGACATTTACGAACGCTAAGCCTAATATTGTAGCTGCTGATAAGCCTAAAAAGTATCAAGAACCCATAAAAGCGGATGTTGTTGGCCAAGCGTTAACAGAATTTATTGAGTCGCCTAAAGCGTTTACCGTACAGCCTCGTATTGCACCACAAACGTATGAAGCACCGATTAATACGGATAATTTTGGCGAAGCACGTCCTGATTTGAGCCGAACACTGACCGAAGGACGCTCTTTTGAATTGAACAATATTTATTACGGCTACGGCGATGCGGAACTAAATGATGCTATAAAATCGGAATTAGAGCCGCTCGTAGGGCTGATGGAACAAGACAAAGACATAGATATTGAGGTGGCTGCTTATACGGATAGCCGTGGAAAAGCCCCATTTAACTTGAATTTGAGCCAATTGCGGGCCGACAATATCAAGTCTTATTTGGCTGAAAAAGGTATTTCACCCGACCGCGTTCGCTCGATTGGTTATGGTGAAACGCGTTTGAAAAATCAATGTGCGGACAATGTTGAGTGTACGGAAGAAGAACATCAAACCAATCGCCGCACCGAAATTCGCGTGGTTAACGGCGGCGAACCGATAAATGCACGACCAAAATCGGGTTATACGGTTCAAAAAATCAGAAATACTGAGGGGGCTATTTTAGCCGATGCTTCAACAAGTTCGACGCAGTATTTAACGAATACGAACACGCTGACGCGATTTTTGGTCGTTGTTGGCACTTATGCGAAGCCTGTAAATGCGGAAAAACAACGCCAAAAAGTCTTGGCATCAGGTTTTGTGGAAACAACTTTGGTACAGTTTCAAGAATCTGAATTGTACGGCGTTTGTGTTCGGCAGTTTGATAATTTTAAGGAGGCACAATTGCTGGCTAGTTATATCAATTCGCAAAAAGAATTTGAGGCTTTTGTGAAGGAGCTGCGATAACGTTTTTTGTAGAATTGGGATTGTAGGATTTATAAAGATAAAAAGGATTTAGGCACTAGCACGCCTAAGTCCTTTTTATCTTTATGAACGAAATTATTGGTAGTAAGCTCAACGATTCTATAGGGTTTAAGACTTTTCAAAGGATTTACAACCCCATAACTCACCTTTTCCAAATCACCACTGCTGCTGAATCGTTCAGATTAAAATTAGCTTGGCAAGCTTGATTGGTGCGAAACGACCATCGGCAAACGGTATCGCAAGTGGCATTGAGCATATACAGAGGGGCATCAAAAGCCGCACCGTTGTCAAAAAGCCAAAAATAATCATTGTTTTTTAAGTATCGTTTGACGCTTGTATAATCTTTGTTGGCCGTTTGCATGGCCGTTATTTTGGCTTGAATACAAGCAGTCTCGATGCTTGGCGGCGGTGTACAACCCATGTGATTTTTTTCGCAAGCGGTAATGCCTAAACAGGTGCAGACAAAGAGAAGTATTAATTTTTTCATGACGTATCCGTTTTTTGATGAAAAGAATTTATTTTTAAAACGGTTGCAGGTTTTGCACAAGCTGGGTGTTTGGAAAACGAATTTTTAGACCCCCTCAGTATTTTGACAATTTTTTGGGCATCCGTGCACGTATTTATGTATGATTTAGAAGTGGCAAACGCCATCAAGCTTTCGATGGCGTTTGCCGTTTTTTAGCATTTGAGTAGGCAATGTTGCAACAATTAGGAAAGAGATATTAGCAACTACTTCGTAAGTTAATGGCTATTGTTTATCCAACAAACGCGTTTCTAGGATGTATTTGAATTTGCGTAAAATGGCGATAATGGTCAATAAGTCTTGTTTATCAACGGCATCAAAAGTTTTAGAAATGCAGTAATCTTTACCTTCCATTGTTACGAAAGACCATTGTTTACCCATCACATCGACACCGTAAAGGGGTAGCCCGTTTTTATTTTTCTCTTGAGCAATCAAGAAGGCTTCTAACAATTGCGCCATTGAATCGCCCGAAGGATTTTTAAACGGTTTGTATTCTTGAAAATGAAAGTAAGGCGTTTCAAAAAATTCTAAAGTCCCTTTTGCTAACATAAAGTCCGATTTTACGGTTAATTTGATGTTTTCAATGACCGCAGAAATCGTTTTGTCAAAGTAGCCAATAACTATTTCATCATCTATCAAATGGCTTAATTCCAAGACTGGGCCAATAAATTTAATTTTTAAGTCTTCTTCGTTCCAACCTGAAAAACTTTTTTTGACCTTCGACAAAGCCTTGTCAAAGTTGTACTGTTCGTGAATATTGAGTTGCGGCATCTGTACGTCAAGCCATTCTTGCATGAGTGGCGTCGGCTCGTCATAGATACGATTGAGGTTAAAGGTTCTGATAATTTCTCCTTCTTTCCAATTTTTATTTGCGCGTTCTTCTTCTTGTTTTTTTATACTTTTTGCCATGATTATCTTCTGTTTTTATTCAAAAACACCTTTTTTAGCGCAAAGATACAGCGTTTTTCTTTTTTGAGTACAATTATACTGAGGGGTCTATTTTTATCTTGTACTGCTTGATTTTTAGTACACGACTACTGCCAAAACCCATTGTGCCAAACTTTTTTTAAAAAAAACACATGAAATATTTGGCCGCTATTCCAACTCCGCCAATTTCTCCAATATCCACTTTTCAGAAGCAATACCAATTTTACGGTCTTCTTCCATCTCTTTTTTGATGTGTTCTATCTCAGCTTTGCTCCCTTTGTTAAGTTTGAGGAGCTTGCGGACGTATTTCATAAGATTGAGATACAAAATACGTCTATTTTCTGCAATGTCTTTGTGGCGGTGAAGATAGGTTTTGAAACTATCCATTTGAGACATTAGTGCATCATCTGAATCAAGTTCATAGTAAATAGCTACCAACATTGACTTAGCATTTAGATTATATCCAATGTCTTCATATTCAACAGATTGCAATTGTTCAATTACCTCATAGTATCTTTTTTGGTAAAAGTAGACAAGTGCTAAGTTATAGGATACAGCATTATCTCTAAATTCATTAGGTAATTTAGAGCTATAGTCCTTAATGAATTTTTCAGACCATTCATACTCACCTAATTTTAGAGCGGTTTGTACGGCATTTTTAAAACTCCATGGATTAAGTTCGTTATTAGGAAGTATATTATTATCTAATATTTCATTGTAAACATCAAAAAACTCACGTAAAAAATAAACTTTTCCTTGATTAATTTTCCTTGTGCAATAATTTAATAATCCACCAAACATCTCATTTGACTCTGATATTGGAAAGCTTTTCCAATTATTAGATACTAATTTCTTTAGTTCAAAATAATCTTCTTCACTTCCTGTATCGGTGAGTGCCAATGTTAGATATTGCCTGTAATAAATTGAGACCAACGGAATATTCTTATACTGATAACGTTCAATGTGTGCTATAATTTCATCGATAAATAATAGGTGGTATTCGTGTGAAATCAAACTTTTTCTGTTTAACACGGTATTGTACCATTTTAGTTTTTCTGCTAGATAAAAATAATCAAGATTATTGATGATTTCTTCTACATTACTTTTGTCAGATCGGTGCAACTCACCCTCCGATAAATCATACTGATTTTTTTCTATAAGATAATTGTAATAATAGAATGAAGATGGTTTTTCATTTTGTTGTTTAAGTATCTCTCTTGAACTTTTAATTGTTGAGGCATATAATTTTTCTATTTTCTTTTCGCCAACACAGCTCAACAAATAACTTTTTTTCTGTAAAGTATCTTGTTCGTACTTTTCTTGTGCCAAAAAATCTTCAATCAATTTCAATAAGTCAGAACTCAATTTGCGAAAACGCACGTCGTTAAACGTTTCGTTTTCGTAGAGTTGTAACCAAATAAATTCTTTCGTGAACGCCCCTGTCTTGTCCTTTGCGTTATTGTGGGCAAAGAGTAGGTCTAAAAACGCCATTAAAATTTCATTAACATTGAAGTACGGCGAACGGACGTACTTTCGCAAGCGATTTTGTTCGATTTTATCGAAGTGCGTGAGGACGGAATAGAGTTTACTGTCGGTCATTGATAGCTGTATTTTGAGGCAAATCTAGGAAATTAAACATTGAAAAAAAAATAATTAGTAAAAAAACTATGTGAAAGTTTGTACTTCTCACCGATTGGTACGATATTTGTCACATTGTTTTATAAGACAATATAATCCTACCAATTTTTTAGTATTCTTCCCTTGAACATCAAAGTTAATATTAGAGCCGATTTTTTAATAATGAAGTATGAATGATAAATGATGAATGTTGTATGACAGCGTATTCAACGCTTGCTGTATGTTTTATTATCTAATTATCAACGTATTACCCATTGTTTAAATCCACCAATCGATAGCTAATAGCCTAGGCATACGGCATTAAGTGCATCAGCGACATTTGTTTTTACAAAACGAATGCCTCGTTCTACGCTTTCTGTGAGAACTAAACAATGTCTATTTATCTGAATGATGAATAACTATTTATGAAGGGTAAATTTTCAGACCTGCATTTTTGCGTGTGGCGTCTTAAAATTCATCATTTATCACTCATAATTCATCATTACGGAATCATTAACCAAACAACAAACTTTGATAAAAAATATTATTAAATTCATTGCAAAACATCTATAAGATGAACTTCCCCATGCGTATCCTATATAGATTAATGTCGGGGACGGCACTCTTAGCACTGCCGTATTTCTCGACCGCCCAAGTGACGAAGGCCACCGATGACTACGCGCAAATGCTTGTCAATGCTGCCCCTATCACAATTCGCGTTCTCGACAATGACAGCGCGGCAAACGGACGTCGCCTAAAAGTTGACTATCTCCCTTTAGTCAACCACGGCACAGCACGGATAACGGCGGATAGTTCGGCGATTGAATTCACGCCTGAACCCGATTTCAAAGGCATTGCCCTTGTCAACTACACGATAGCGGACAGCGACGGTGCGCACGATTGTGGTTTGGTGGTGGTGGACGTAGCTGCCTCGCCGACGCCGATGAGCCAAGAAATGAACCTCTTTACGCGCCGTGGCCGACCGTTGCGCTTCACCGTTCCTGCGGGTTTCGTAACGACAAGCTTTCCACAAGGGGCGACTTTAGAAGCGGTGAACGGCTATGTCGGTGTGTATCAATTCTCACCCGATGCGCGCCTCGTGGGTACTTTCGATTTGCTATTCAACAAAAACGACAACGGCGTGACTAAAGAGTTTCGCGTACAGATAGAAGTGCTGAATGCGCCGCCGATGTCTAAATACGCGGTGGACGATTATCCGAATGTCAGAATTAACGGCATAAAACTGCTGTCGGTTTTGAACAACGACAATGTTTACCCTTACGCCAATATTGCATCCGTTGACCCTGTTACCTATGGTGGTGACTTTACGTTGGCACGTACCGATCAAACGAATGTCAAAAATGGTCGTTTCACCGTTACGCCTGGGGCAAATTTTAAAGGCAGCATTCAGTTTGGTTACAAAGTGACCTACGAAGATGGTTTTCAAGAAACGGGGACGGTGCATCTGACCGTTTCTAATTTCCTACCCGCCGCAAATGCCTTTACTATCACGGCTTTGGCGCGTCGGCCTCAACAGGAGTTGCGTTACAAAGTACCGACAGATTTTAGCGAATATCATTTTGAAGCACCTAACCGCAACACATCAAACGGCGGTTTGATTGAATATGACACACAAACAGGACAGTTACGTTATTCAGCCCCGCAAACTAATGTGTTAAACGATGCCTTTTCCGTTAAATATTGCATTGATGGTGGTTGCCAATCCGTGGATGTTAAAGTGAATTTGGTCAATCTAACGGGTAATGATGTTTGTACAAGTGCGACTGATTGTATTTGGGCGGGTGATGCCAATCAAGATGGTGTGGTAAATATTGAAGATATTTTCCCCATCGGCGACAACATGGGGCAATACGGGTCAAAACGTCTAAGTCTTCAAAATGGATGGTATCCGCAAAGCACGAACAATTGGCGGTCTGTTACGCGCGGTGTCGCTGACCCGAAATACGCCGATACGAATGGAGACGGTATGATAAGCGTTGCAGATACGGCAGCGATTATGAAGCACTACGGCAACGCCAACACTTTATATCCCGAACGCATAGCGGAAGGATCTAAAATTCAAACTTTTTTGGTAAGCGGTGCGACTTCGGTGCGTAACGGTGATATGATTGAAATTTTGGTTTTGTTGGGGTCTTCTGAATATCCCGCTATTGATACCCGTGGTTTGAGCTTTGCAGTAAATTACAATCAAAAAGTGGATGAAAATACCTTAACTGTTGATTTTGGTCGTTTTAATTGGCTATCGCGTTACGATGCTTTTTTGACGGCGAGCAAAATTCCTCAAAAAGGAACGGTTGACGCCGCGATTGTTAGAAGCCGTGATAGAGGCGCAAGCGGTCATGGAGAAGTCGGGAAAATTAGAGCCATCGTCATTGAAGATCAAGCGGGTTTTCAAGACGTTCAAAAACCCGCCGTTCGCATCAGCCTTAAAAACGTGGTTCTCGTGGGCAGCGATGGCCGCTTGACGCAGGTGCAAGGGAGTGAACTTGTGCTGCCGCTTTTGCAGACGAAGAAGGACGAGCCGTTGCGCGATTCAGATGTGGTGAGTTTCCCGAATCCAACGAGCGATTTTATGGAATTTCATTTGAATGGCTACAACACGATTCACTCTATCCGCCTTTTGGATTTGCGCGGTCGTGAAGTAAAACGCCTCATGAATGTCAATGGCAAGCAAACGCGCCTCAATCTTGATGACTTGGCCAACGGTTTGTACATGGCAGAAGTCATGACGGATAAAGGTCGGGTGGTTAAGAAGGTGCAAGTCATTAAGTAGTTATGAGTTATAAGAGATGAGTTATGAGTTTCGTGAGTTAAAACACGCATAACTTATAACTCATATCTCATCACTAATATTTTTTTCGCTATAATTTGTTCGGAGCTTACATGTTATTTTTTTCCGCCCGGCAAGTTATAATCCCACACACTGATTTCGCCCATTCGCTACAAACGAATGGGCTTTTTTGTGGTTGAGATTATGGACTCAATCAGTGACCCATAATCGTAAACGCGACGGTTTTGACGCGCTTCCCTTCGCCACTTTCCAAAATCATGGCTTGTGCCAACGGGTTGTCAAACACTTCATTCATCGTCCGAATAGCTCCCGCAGGGACGCTATTTTCTTTCAATAAATTCAACAAAATAGCGCGTTCAAACGTCAAAATGCACCCCCTCAGTATGTCGGCCAATTTTTGCCGATTTTGAACGCGTAAACTATTGGTTTTGAATAAATTATCTGTTTTTAAATCCACTAAATTCAAAGCATCGCACAAGTTTTTCCATTGTCGTTCCGTACCACAGGCCAAGACGATTTCTAAATCATCTTTTGTTTCAAACACATCACCATAAGGCGCAATATTTGGATGTTCAGACCCCATTCGTTGTGGAATTTTTCCTGCCATTAACCAATTTGTCGCTTGATTGGCCAACGAAGCCACCGCCGCCGCATATAAAGACGTACTAACAAACGCGCCTAAACCCGTCCGTTCGCGTTGCAAAAGGGCAATCAAAATCGCTTCTTTCAACTGATGGGCTGCCAAAATATCAATCAAAGCCACAGGCATTTTGACGGCTTTGCCGCCGCGTTCGCCATTCATGTGCATAAAACCCGTTTCGGCTTGTAAGACGACATCGAAGGCGGGTGTGTCGTCGTCGGCATCGTAGCCATAGATTTGAGCATAAATAATTTCAGGGTTTTCAGCCTTCAAACGCGCATAATCCACCCCTAAACGCTTGGCCGATGACGCCTTGAAATTAGAAATCACCACATCGCACCCCCTCAGTAAATCAAGCGTTTTTGCTTGGTCTTCGGGGTTTTCAAGGTCAAAAAACACATGCGTTTTAGCATAATTGACGGAAGAAAAATAAGCCGAACCCAAGGCGTCTTGCGGTTCAGACGGCAATTTCCAACTGCGGGTAACATCACCGCCCGTCGTCGCATTTTCTATTTTTATGACTTCTGCACCCAATTCGGCGAAAAACATTCCCACGGCTGGCCCAGCTAAAACGCTCGACAGTTCTACTATTTTTACTCCTCTGAAAATTTCTTTCATATTTTTAATTTTTACAAAAAAAGACCCCCTCAGTATAGACACGCTGAAGAGGCATTTTTTTTTATTTTTCGCTCCAACGTCGTCGAAGTTTTGAATCTCGACGACGTTTTGAATACCATCACATTTCCAAGTCCACGCCCGTCGCTTCGTTCCACGCCAAACCATATTCATTGAGTTTGGCCATAAAAGGGTCGGGATTCAATTGTTCGACGTTGAAAACGCCCGTTCCTGTCCATTCGCCCGTCAGCATCATCATCGCGCCAATCATCGCAGGGACGCCTGTTGTGTAACTCACGGCTTGCGTACCTGTTTCTTCATAAGCGGCTTTGTGGCTGCAATTATTCCAAACGTAGTACGTTTTTTCTTCGCCATTTTTAACACCTCGGATGCGGCAACCGATAGATGTCCAACCCGTATAATTTTCGCCTAAATCACCTGGATTTGGCAGAACAGCCTTCAAAAATTCAAGGGGTACGATGTCAATGCCTTTAAATTTTATGGGTTCGATGCCCGCCATACCGATATTTTGAATGACGCGCAAATGTGTTAAATACTCTTCGCCAAATGTCATCCAAAAACGGGCGCGTTTCAAGGTCGGAAAATGTTTGACAAGGCTTTCCAGTTCTTCATGATACAAAACGTAACTACTTTTTACGCCGACTTCAGGATAGGTCAATTCTTGGCGAATCGAAAACGGTGGAATTTCAATCCATTCGCCATTTTCATAATATTTTCCGTTCTGCGTAATTTCTCGAATATTGATTTCAGGATTGAAATTCGTCGCAAATGCTTTGCCGTGCGAACCCGCATTAGCGTCAACAATATCAAGGTGATGAATTTCGTCAAAATGATGTTTTACGGCGTGTGCTGTGAACACATTTGTCACGCCAGGGTCGAAACCACAGCCTAAAACGGCCATCAAACCCGCCTCTCTGAAACGGTCTTGATAGGCCCATTGCCATGAATATTCAAATTTTGCAACCTCTTTTGGCTCGTAATTCGCGGTGTCCAAATAGTTAACTTTTGCCGCAAGGCAAGCGTCCATAATGGTTAAATCTTGGTAGGGTAGGGCGACATTGACGACCAATTTTGGTTTAAATTCGTTCAATAAAGCCGTCAAAGCAGGTACATCTTCGGCATCAATGCCAACTGTTTTGACGTCAACGCCGTATTGATTTTTGACACCTTCGGCAATTTTATCGCACTTGGATTTGGTGCGGCTTGCCAACATAATTTCGCTAAATACTGAGGGGTGTTGCGCGCATTTGTGGACAACAACTTGCCCGACACCGCCTGCACCGATAATAAGAATTTTAGACATGAATGGGTTGTTTTAAATTAGACCTTTAAAAAATCGCGCAAAACTAACAGTCGTAACGGATTTTTTAGGCGTTCTAACCAAATTCTCAATTATTTAGTCAGTATATCGTAGTTTTCTAAAAGTTGCCTTATTAATTATCGGAATTATCGGTTTTATGTCGCAAACCAATTTTTAAGTGAAAAATGGTGTTTTTGTGGCAAAAGATTTAGGAAATTTTGCAAATTTCCTAAATCTGACACCCCCACAGTATTTTGCGACATAAAGCCGATAATTCCGTTAATTTTTCTAAATGAATAATAAATTGCCCAAATTTAAGTCAAATATCTATTTTTACAACTTGTATTTTATAATTTAGGAATGCGAAATAAATAAAAGCGTATTTTCATACGCACTGTTTTTCGCTGCGCGAAAAAGGCGTGCGGGAAAAAATCTATCGGAGGCAGCTTGTT
>JAYSRS010000343.1:0-4464 GCA_043720935.1 Saprospiraceae bacterium | reverse complement strand
CCTCCTAGAAAAAACCTTTAAAGGGCGTCTTTCGAGCGAAGCGAGAAACAGCCCGTAAAAAGCGCTTTTATTTTTTCAACGTTCCAAAGGCTTTTTGTATTGTTTTGAATTCAATTATCAAAAAAAATATTTTTTTTTCAAAAAAGACGTTGGTTTTGTATGCACCATTCACGAATATAACTTTATTTTATGCTTCATAGGATAAACACGTTAATCTGATGAACAGAACCCGAAATGCGCAAGATTTTATTCTTATCAAAATACCGTAAAAAAGGTAGTAAAATTGCGTAAATAGGCACTTTTATTGCTGTTTTTGTCAAAATGACGCATCAAATCACGAATTTTGCCGTCTAATAGTAAATTCTTAATTTCGGTTTAACCAACTTACTTATGTTTCCAAAATTGTTGTTATTCTCAATAGTATTCTTTCTCAATACGTCCACAACGCATTTTCAGAGCGACGTACAAAAGGCCGTCGAGACTTTGCGGACGAAGAAAAAGCTCCTCAATCAGTTCACTAACGACTTATCTGCCGACGACAATCGGACGGCTTTGAGTATTGTTTTTCCAGAGGTCATCCGCTACAATTCCTTCTCTGATTTCATCGAAACTAAGACGCTTGAATGGGTTTACGTGGATTATGGCGCGGAAAAAGCCGATTTCTCCATCGGTTTGTTTCAAATGAAGCCTAGTTTCATCGAAAAATTGGAAGAAGCAACCAAATCTGACCCGTCGCTGTTTCGGCCATTTACCGATATTTTGTCTTATCCCGCCACGTTGAGTGCGATGGAAATCCGTAAAACACGGGTCGCTCGTTTGCAAAATTTTGAGACGCAAGTCCATTATGCTCAAATTTTTTTCTTGGTCTGCAACGGTAAGTTTAAAGACGAGTGTTTTGTGAATCATCAAGAAAAAGTCAAATTTTTCGCTGCCGCCTACAACTTTGGTTTCGACAAAGACGTTAAGGAAATCAAAAAATGGACGACCAAAAAAGCATTCCCCTACGGTGCGAATTATAAAGGAAAACAAATGATTTACAGCGAAGTGAGCGCGAATTTTTACGCTAAATACGCCCGTGAATTTTTTGAATGAACCGAAGATGTATCACGGCCCTCAGGTCGTGATTTCAGAAATTCCCCTCAGTATTTTTTTAAAAACGACCACTCAAACGGCTAAAACAGCGGCTGATTTGAAGCGTTTGCTGCGTGTTTGACACGACTAAATGGCCCGCTGATTTAGAATGATTTGACTGATTTACACTGATTCTTTTGTCATTTAGAAGGAAACTAAAAATCAGTGTAAATCAGTCAATTCTAATCAGTGGGCCAAGTTGTGTGCATAAAAAAGTGGCCATTGCTCAATAGCAAAGGCCACTCCGACAAAAGCATGAAAAATTTTACTAACTAAAATTTTTGTTAAACACGTTAAATACAATGAGGCAGCGTTGGAATGAATAGCATCCTACGTTTTACATGAACAAGCGGTTTTTCGCACGGCTACACAGGCGTCTTTTTTCGGCAGGTTAGATACTAAAAAACTTAATTAACGGCAAATGTAATCGGGCGTTGTACATCATACAAACAAAAGGTCAACTTATTTGACATTTTTTTATTATAAATAAATTAAAAATAAATGCGTTTTCTAACTAATACTAACCATTCTCTAATAAATACAACCGTTTTCTGTATTTATAGAATGATGTAAAATTCTGTTTTTGTCTTTAAGTGCGTGGACAAAATTATTTAGCAGCATAATACCCCCCTCAGTATTTTCGCGTTTTTTATCTAAATATTTGTAAAAATAAACAACTATTTATGACCATAAAAGAAGCCTATCGCCACATTGCACAGCTAGAAGAATGCACACTTCCAAGAACAAAATGGACGCACGACGCACACCTCGTGACGGGTATATACATTGTTTTGTCCTACGAAAAACAGGCTTTGGCGGAAATGAAAACGCGGATTTGGCGTTATAATGAGGTCGTGGGAAAGGGCAATGACAACACGGGCTACCACGAAACATTAACTGTTTTTTGGTTGTGGGCGGTGCGAAAATTTTGCATAGACAATAATATCACCGCGTTTAATCAATTGGCAATCAATTCATTACTAAATGACGTAACTTTGCAGAATCGAAAATTGGCGGAAGACTATTATGACGAAATTGACTTATATCTGTCAAGAAAACATTTTATGCGTCCGACATTGAAAGACATGATAGACATTAATTATTTTTTTAATCACTAATACTTTAAAACAAAATGCACAATGAGTTACTTAAAAACCGTTTTGATATTGTTCTGCTTGTTGTTTACAAGCGGCATTTTTGCTCAAAAACAGCGGTCAAAACCGCATTATTATCTTCTTTTTTCGGCACGTTTCCCAACGTTACGGCCTTTTTCAATTGGTGGACACGCCTTTCTGACATGGCGTAAAGAAGACTCTTTATCCAAAAAATTTGAGCAATTTACCTACGGTTTTGGGCCTCAAAAAGGCTCGGGTATTTTCAGAAAAGTGAAAGGCGAAGTGCTTGAAGGCTACATCAAAAACAGCAAAAAAGAGCGTTTGATGCGGCGTTTTATTATCGAAGTTGACAGCTCAGACTATGCGGCCACATTAAAAGAAATGGACATTTGGAAAACCCAACCCTATAGCCTTTATCGCAACAATTGTGTTAATTTTATGAACAGTGTGGCCTCTAAAACGTGTTTGGAAACCGTGTCCACCAAACCATGCATTATTCCCAAATATCCGTACCGCTACATCAAACAGTTAAAGAAGAAGAACCGTTTACGCATAATAAAAAATAAATATCTGGAAAAGGTGCGGCTTAGAATTTTGAAAAAAGCCGATGCTGAAAATGAAATAGGCGACGACGACGATTGAATTATACCCCTCAGTATTTTGACAAAAAAAGCCTTTCAACGTGCGTTGAAAGGCTTTTTTTTAGCAAAATACTGAGGGGTCATAATTCCAATATTTTCCGAATCGTCCCCATCGGTTCGGGCTGTTCCGCAGACCAATAAGCTGTGTGTGGTTTGACGGGAATGTTCTGATTGGTCTTGCCGACGGGGATAATTTCTTCGTCAACCATGCCTTTTCCGAACCAAGAACGCATACTGCCACCAATATAATCGTTTTTAAAGTAAAAATTTGACCACCGAACGACCCCAAATTGCGCGGCACTGTGCAAAAGTTTGACCTTCTTTTTCACAATTTGCGTAGCCGCAATGCCCGATTCTGTCGTGATAGTTTCTTCAATATCAAAACTCTTACTGTAAAAAAACTGCTTTTCCTCCGCGTGCATCTGCGGTGGCGAAACGGCTACTTCACGTTGCTCAATTTTCATTCTAAAATCAGCGTCATCTTTGGCCAACAAAAACGCGCCATGTGCCAAAGGCGTTCCGAGGGTAATAAAATCCGTAATGCGCCAAAAATTGCCCAATTGTTTTTGTTCTTCAAATAAATTATTTTGCAATGTTTGATATTGCGCTATATCCATTTCTTCTTCATTGACATAAGCTGAAATATCCGTTAATGCATTCTGTTTCAACAAATTATCATCATTAGTTTTATCGAATGTTTTATTGTCAGCACTCCACAAAAACGATAAAATATCGTAGGCGATAATGCCGCCAAGACTGTGGCCCACTAAAACAATGCGGTCGTAAGTACGAGAAGTTGGATCGTTTTCGTCCATGTCTTGATGCAATTTTCTAAGCAAATCAATGCCCGCTTGGCGAATTTTTGAACGCGTTTCAATGTTTTCTGGCGTCGGAACGGTGTAGCGAACGGCGTCTCCGATGAACTGAATAAAGGTGTTTTCGACCAATTTGAACAACAAATTGCTTGAAGACCGCAATATCCACAGCCCTAAAAAGCCGTAAACAGTTACACGAAACATATCAGAATCTTTAAATAACAAGGCCAATCGGCTACCCAACACATAAATGCCCAACGTTATCAGTGGCAAGGCAATTCGCAAACCCCAAATAACATTTTTCAAGCGTTCGGGCAGTCGGCGGCTGTAAATGAGTTTTATCATCCAAACGATAATGTCTGTAATTGGCACATCTTTGACGAGATTGGCCCAATAAAACTCGTAAAAATCGGTGTTTTTATGGCCAATACTCAATTTCCGCAGTTCCAAATTGTCCGTTAATCGATTCGGACTGCTGTACATTTTATCGTTTGGTTCGAGCAAACGTGTTACGAAACCACGTAATGTCTCCATGGGTTGTTGATTGCCAATGCCATGAATCACAACAACGGCTTGACGACGAAAGGATTGCTTTTTTATCATAGTCTGATTGTTAAGTAATTATTAATGGTGAATGGTGAATGGATAACTCTTTGATAATCAATTTTTTAATACTGTTGTACATTTTGCCCCAGCAATTTCCGCTTTGGCTTTTTTTGCTCGCTTCGCTCGCAAAGAGGAGGAGAGGTGGTTCGTTTTTCG
>JAYSRS010000342.1:0-1593 GCA_043720935.1 Saprospiraceae bacterium | reverse complement strand
TGTCATTCAGAAAGAATCTCTATCCTGTGATTTAGTACGTTGTTGTGTTCTTTGTCATTCAGAAAGAATCTCCATTTTCTGCGATATTAAACACACACCAAATAGAGATTCTTTCTGAATGACAAAAAACAAAAAGTCACCGCAAGTTTAAGCGGAAATCTTCTTGTCTAGTTATTTTTAAACGCCGAAATTAATTTATTGAACAGCCTTTCCACAAACCGTTTGTCTTCCGAAATGATTTCTGCTGAACCCAACATCTGTTGGTCAAATGCCAATGTTTTGCCATAACTTGTCGTCAAACCATTCGTCAAGTTGACACGGACGGAGAGCATTTTTTGACCGTTTGGCACAAGGGCTTTTGAGGTAATAACGCCATTCACGACGCCGTATTCTTGATAATTGTAGGAATCAAATTTCATCACAACCCGTTGATTTTCAAGCACTTTTCCCGAAATAGACATCGGAACGGCCAATAAGCCAACAATGCCTTTGCCATCGGCAGGAACAATTGCCATCACATTATCGCCCTCTTTGATGTTCTGATTTTGCGCCCAATAATCGTTGAAAAAAGAGACTTTTCCCGACATCGGGGCCGTCAGTATATAGGCTTGTTTCCAACGGTTTATGCTCGTTTTGACTTGATAAACGGCTTCGATAAGGCTGGCATAATTCGTCGCGCTGCTTGCTTGTGTCGTTTGCTGAACGTCTAAAATGCCCTTTCTGATTTGCAAAATTGAACCGTTTAATTGGTCAATTGTCGTTTTGATATTTCTAATATCAATCTCGATTTTATATTCTTCTTTTTTAGTATCCTCTAACTCATTTCTTGAAATGACATTTTGCATATATAGTTTTTGTCGCTCTGTAAAACGTTGTTTAGCAGCTTTTAAGTTAGAATTAGCTACTTCCAATTTGTCTTTTTCCCCTTTAATCTGACGCTCCAAATTTTGAATTTGAGCATCCAATTGATTAACGGTCTTAGCACTAAAATTTGCTTCTTTTTTGAACTGAAATTCCTTCAAAGTTTGCACAAAAGCCGAATAAGACGGCTGAATATCGCCCAAATTTAAGCCCACAGGCGGCTGAAAACGGTCAATTACTGAGGGGGTCAAACTATCAAGAATGTGGAGTTTTTTGTCCAATTCAAAGACATCCACGTAGTTTGCCGTGCTTTGTAGAATGACCAAAATCGTATCTTTTGTTACATAATCCCCATCTTTCACCGCTAGTTTCGACAAATAACCCGTCGTCCGTGCCACAACAGGAACGGGCGGGGTTTCGGTCGTGACCTGCACTTGAGCGCGGATAATATCGGGATATTTAACGACCCAACTCACCCAAAACAAAACACATACGCCCAATAAAATCACCGTAATGCCCCAACGCACAATCCACGACGGCGGTGTTCCGAGTATCTCTTGCACGTCTTCGTGACGCAGCTCTATTTTGTCGTATTCTTCCATAATTTAACGGCGGCTGATTTTAAGAATTTTCTTTCGGAATTATCGGCTTTATGTCGCAAAATACTGAGGGGGTATCAGATTTAGGAAATTTTGCAAATTTCCTAAATCTTTTGCCACAAAAATGCCTTTT
>JAYSRS010000341.1:0-1593 GCA_043720935.1 Saprospiraceae bacterium | reverse complement strand
TTTGTTAAAAAATCTTCGATTTTTTAACAAAAAAACAACGTCGCCCCGATAGATTTCTTCCAAAGGGCGTCTTTTGAGCGAAGCGAAAAACAGCCCGTTTTGAGTCTGAAAATATATAAAACGCACTACTCAGTATTTTACCCATTTTCAAACAAAAACGCTCCAATTGGAGTTAAGCAAAGAAAGACGAAAATATGATAGTGATTATCGGAGCAGGTATCGCGGGACTGACGTGCGCGAAATACCTCAAAGACGCGGACATTGAAGCCACAATTTTAGAAGCATCCGACGCGGTAGGCGGTCGCGTGAGAACGGACATTGTGGATGGATTCAAGTTAGACAGAGGCTTTCAAGTGCTGCTAACTTCTTATCCCGAAGCGCGTAAATTATTGAATTACAAAGATTTACGCTTGAAAATCATGCCTTCAGGCGCAAGGATTCGACGCGGCGACGATTTTTCTGTTATGCCCAATCCTTTGAAAAATATTGAAACCGCCCCGCAAGCCTTGTGCGCGCCCGTGGGCAATTTTTGGGATAAATTGAAAGTCTTGCAACTCAATTTGAGCGTCCGAAATGCCCTGCCGCCCGATGCGTCACAACCTCAAAAAGCGCAAACAACGCTTAATTTTTTGAGGAAATTTGGCTATTCGGAAGTGATTATCGACCGTTTTTTTCGCCCATTTTTCCGAGGCGTTTTTTTGGAAAAGAGCTTGAAAACGGATGCGACTTTCTTCAAATTTTTGTTCCGACAATTCGCACAAGGCGATGTCGTTGTACCTGAAAACGGGATGCAAGCAATTCCTGAACAGATTGCGGCGCACCTCAATCCGAAGCAGATTCGGCTGAATACACCTGTCGAACGGATTGAAGGGAAAACGGTATTTTTGACAAATGGCGAAACGATCGTTGCCGACAAAATTGTTATTGCTACAGATGCGCCTGTTGCCGCTAAATTATTGAATGAAACATACGTAACACCTTTTAATTCAACCGATTGTGTCTATTTTTCAACGGATAGACCCCTCAGTATTTTAGGCAAACCGTACCTAATTATCAACGCAAATGCCGATGAATTGATAGACCACTTGGTTGTAATTTCGGATATCGCACCTTCTTATGCACCTGCGGGGAAGACCTTGATTTCAGTCAGCGTTGTCGGTAAAAATGATTTATCGGAAGCAGATATAAACCAAAAAATCGAAGGGGAGTTGACGCGTTGGTTTGGTGAAAATCACGCGTGGCAACACTTGAAAACCTACCGCATTCCGAACGCGCTACCGCAATATTTTTCAGATTCAAAAACGTATAACGCTTTGAAAATCAACGATTTTACGTTTCGTTGCGGCGATTATACGGCGTATCCGTCGCTCAATGCGGCCATGAAAACAGGTCGGGAAGTGGCAGAATTATTAATCGGAATTATTGATTGAAAAACGTAATTAGGTTTCAATTTTACAGGTTTATATCGCATTTTTAGTTTGTCACACATTCCCGATAGAGTCGAGCGTTGATAAGTTATACCAACATTCCAAAAGTTATAAACTTTTGGAATGTTTTACGGCAAAAAAGTATTACCAATCAACGCTCGACCCT
>JAYSRS010000340.1:0-13227 GCA_043720935.1 Saprospiraceae bacterium | reverse complement strand
TGCGGTATCCTTTTGGATGAATATCTTTCTTCATAAAAATTGTCTTTTTAATAAATTCTCGAAATTGAGCCGCAAAAATAGTTTTTTATCGCGTTAGTTAGGAAGAAATTGTTGATTTTTTTCTCATTTTTTTTGACATTAATAGAAATCACTAAGGAATCATAAGGGAATCGTCCATTCATAAGGCGCAAATTGTACGGTTAAAGTCATCAAAATTCGTTGAACACATAAGGTCATTGTAGTCGTTTTCAGCATTTCCTACGGGTAAGTTTTTGGTTTATTGTTTCCTTCTGGCGAGGCCATTAAAAAGGCGCACATTAACAGAAGAACAAAGAGCAAACTTTCGGAAATAAAGTGGGGATTCATCGTTGAACATTGAGTTTTAGAATTGTTAAGTAAAAATCGGAATTTAAAAGCTCTGCAAGGTACGGTTATATCGCTCGATTTCCCAAACTTAATTGCATCAAACAAGCAAAAATAACCTGATTTGGGTAGGGATTTGACGACAAAAATGAATAATCATCTAAAAAGTAAGTGGATGTGTTGCCTTTTTTTGTAGTTTTGGCCTCGTTTCAGATTTGACAATTTTTCAAAAATTGTCAAATCTCTTGGAATCTGCTTGCTTCGTTCCTCGCAATGACTTTTGAAATCTGAAATCACTAAATACATGCGCTTTCCAATTATCTGTATTTTACTCGCGTCTTTTTCTTTTTTATCAGCTCAAAATACTCAAACGCCGCCGCCTTCGGTTATTGTCAAAGGCATCTTTGTTGAAGGCAATCGGAAAACAAAAACCCGTATCATTACGCGTGAATTGACCTTCGCCGTCGGCGACACGATACCCCTCAGTAAATTCGGTAAACTATTGGAAGAAAACCGTTTACGCATAATGAATACCAATCTTTTCAACGTCGTGGAGATGAACGTTAAGGATTGGAAATCGGGCGATTTACCCGTTGATGAAGTGAATGTAAACATTAAAATTATTGAAAATTTCTTCGTCTATCCTGTACCGATTTTCAGTTTAGCCGACCGCAATTTCAACGTCTGGTGGAAGGAGCAAAATCACGCTTTGTCGCGGACGAATTATGGTTTTAGCCTGCAACACATCAATACAACGGGGCAACGCGACCCACTTTCGGCAACGATTCAATTAGGCTACACAAAGCGTTTAGGCTTGTCTTACGAACTGCCGTACATCAACAAAAAACAAACAATTGGTCTTTTCACAAGTGGCAATTACGGCGTCAACCGCGAATTAGCCGTCTTGACACAAGGCAATAAACTCGTTTTTTATAAAAACAATGATGCCTTTGTCTTCCGAAACTTGGGTCTCACAGTCGGCATGACGCTTACGCCCGGGCTTTTGAGCCGTCATGTCATTGCCGCAAGTTTTTCTGAACAATCGGTTGACACGGCAATTATCAACCGAAATCAAGATTATTACGTGGATAGTCGCGTGAATCAGCGTTATTTTGTCCTTTCTTACAGTTTTTCACACGACACCCGCGATATGCGGCCTTATCCGCTAAAGGGGCATTTGGCGAGTATCAGCGTCAGTAAAGCAGGTTTGTTGCCGACTGACGATGTGAATGCTTTAAACGTGAGTGTGCGGTGGTCGCAGTTCGGCAAAATTTCAAAAAAATGGAGCTACGAAACCGTCGCAAAGGTCAAAACGGCCTTGATTCGCGGCGCGCAACCTTATACATTTAGGCAGGGTTTGGGTTATGGCTCGGATGTCATGCGCGGCTACGAGTATTACGTCATTGACGGCGATGATTTTGGTTTGTTGAAAAACAGTCTGCATTTTGAACTATTTGACAAAACTTTTGACCTTTCTAAATATTTGAAATGGAATATTTTGCAAGGTTTCCGTTCTTTGCCCTTGAAATGTTACCTGTCAGGCAATTTCGACGTGGCTCAAGCACGCAGCACAGAGATTTTGGCAGAAAACAATCCGCTCAATAACCGTACTTTGTACAGTGGCGGCGTCGGTTTCGACATTGTGGCCTATTACTCATGGGTTTGGCAAATTCAATACAGTTGGAACGATTTGGGCGAAAAAGGCTTGTTTCTGCACTATAAAGCGGGATTTTAAAGTTGGAAGTTTGACGTTTCAAGTTTGAAGGCCGTAAAATTGGGCATCGGTGCTTATGTTTGGAAATTTTGATGCTAAAAGCATAAAAATACTGAGGGGCCTCTTTTCTGAATTTTGCAGTCCCTTTTGCGGCGTAGCTGCAACATCTTGGTAACACCTAACTACAACCACGATTTTCATTGCGGTGTACGCTAAACGGTGTGTTTAGCGGTTACACTGCATAAGAAATAGTGCGGTTATTAAAATATTACCGAGATGAACTGTGATTTGGCAGCTACGCCGCCGTAAAAAGCCAAAACAAAAATTGTTGATTAGAATTTTAATTTTCATTTAGGAACGGAAAAATTATAAAGTACTGAAAACTCCGAAGATTTTTTGAACAGGCATTTTACCCCGAATACGTCCCAAATCCGTTAGGATTTGCACATTTATAGAAATCAAAATGAATGATTTTCACCGACTCCGTAGGAGTCGAGCGTTAATAATGAGCTGTTTCAACGTGCGAACCCTACGGAGTCGAGGAAAAAGCCCGTTCTACATTCCTATAAACGTGCAAATCCTAACGGATTTGAGGCGTATTCAGGGTGAAAATAGGCGTTTTTAAAATCTTCGGCGTTTTCAGATAAAGTAACAAATTGCAGTTCGCAATTGATTGATAGTCAGTGGCTTGCAAATTTTAAATTTTAAATTTTTAACGGAATCATCGGTTATTTATCGCAACGCAAACTTGACGCGGGTTTGAAACTGGCGTCAAGTTGTAACTAATTGATTGTCAATAGATTTGAAATGATTTTTCATTTTGCGATAAATAACCGATGATTCCGATTTTTAATTCCTTTAATAATTGATTGTCAGTAATTTATTAATAATTTTTAAAAACACTTTATGAAAAACGCCGCGCTTATTGTTACACTTTTATCGACCCCCTCAGTATTTTGCACCGCTCAGACCGCGCATCAGTCTTTGCGGGCGGGTGATGCCGATTTTGCTAAAAAAGATTTTAAACAATCCGAAGAAAATTATCGCCGTGCTTTTGAGGCTGATAAATCGAGCAAGTCGAGTTACGATCTCGGCAATGCGATTTACAACCAAAAGCGGTATGATGAAGCAATTAAACAGTACGAGGATGTTATCAAAAGAACAAGCGATAAAAATTTGAAAACCAATAGTTTATACAATAAAGGGAATGCTCATTTTTGGAATAAAGAATACCCTCAAGCCGTTGATGCCTATAAAAATGCCTTGAAAATTGACCCGATTGATGAGGATACCAAACGCAATTTGGCGTTGGCACAACGTTTTTTGAAAAAGCAGCAAGAAGAGGAGCAAAAAAAGCAAAATCAGCAACAAAACAAGGACAATAAGGCCGATAAAAATAAAAACGATAAGGATAAACAACCTCAAAATCCGAACGATAAAGACAAACAAAAGGGGGATAATCAACAAGATAAGGGTAAAAATGACCCGAATAAACCTGACCAAAATCCGAAGCAGAATCCGCAGGAACAAGCGCAACAGGATTTGAAAAAAGAGGAAGCCAAGCGAATGTTGCAAATTATGGACGATGAGGAACGAAAAGTGCAACAACGGCTTAAAAAAGGGTCGCCTCGGCCTTCACGGTCGGCAAAAGATTGGTAATATTTCAAAAGTATAACAGTGCATCTCGAAACGATAAAATTAACAAATTTCAAAAATTATGAGTCGGCAAACCTTGCGTTTAGTCCCGAACTCAATGCGTTTGTCGGACTGAACGGGACGGGCAAAACCAATCTTTTGGACGCAATTTACTATGCTTGTATGTGTAAAAGCTACTTTTTGGCCTTAGATTCGGACGTTATACTGAGGGGGTCAGATTTTTTGCGGGTGGATGCTGTTTTTCAAAAAAACGACAAACGCGAGCGCATTGTGGCCAAAGTACAAGCCCGAAAGCGTAAGATTTTTGAGCGCAATGATGTGCCTTACGCCGCGCTTTCTGACCATATTGGCCTGTTGCCCGTCGTAATGATTGCGCCCGATGATACGGATTTGATAAAGGAAGGCAGCGAAGAACGGCGGCGTTTTGTCGATAATGCGCTGTCGCAATTGGACAATTTATACTTGCGGCATTTAATGTTTTATAATAAAATTGTAGAACAAAGGAACGCGGCGTTGAAAAAATGGTCAGAAAATGAAGCGAAAAATGGTCAAAAGCATGAAAATACTGAGGGGTCAAATTGGGCCTATTTAATTGACACTTACGACCAACAATTATTGCCATCGGCTAACTACATTTTTGGAAAAAGAACCGTATTTATTAGAGAATTTGAACCCGTTTTTAACCAATTTTATAAAAAAATAACGGACGAGCGCGAAACGGTGTCAATTGTTTATGAATCGCAATTGTTGACAGATAATTTTAGTGATTTATTAATTAAGAATCGAGAAAAAGACCGCTATTTGCAACGGACTTCGGCGGGGATTCACAAAGACAATCTAAGTTTTGAAATGAATGGTAAACCGATTCGCAAATTCGGTTCACAAGGTCAATTAAAATCGTTTGTTATTGCTTTAAAACTTGCGCAATACCATATTTTGAGAATTAAAAATTTAAAATTTAAAATTAATTCCTCATCGGAATTAAATAACAGTGTTGGCCTAAATTTGATTACTAATAAGAATGAATTAAGCGTTAATAATAATGATTTAAAAGTTAGTAACGATGAATTAAATAGTGATTCTGAATTAGATTTAATTAATAAAAATGACGAATTACACATTAATAACAATGAATTAAATAAAAATGACGAATTATACATTAATAACAATGAATTAAATAAAAATGCTGAATTAAATTCAATTAACAATAATAAAAATTTAATTATTAATACTGAATTAAATAAAGCACACTATTTAGCATTAAGGAATAGTTTAGAACATCACACAGAATTAGATTTAGAAGATAAATTAAGTGCTGAATTAAATAATAAACACGTTATTAATAACGAATTAATTAATGATGATAAAGCATTAAATACCAATGCAGCATTAATTTTAAAAGAAGATTTGAATATACATTTTGGATTGGCCTTAGAGAATGAATTAGTGCTTAATTCGGCTAAAAATACTCAAAATACTGAGGGGGTATTCAATGTCGGATTTGAGATGTCGGATTTCGGGGACAGCCCAAATCCGACAGCCCAAATCCGACATCCGACATCGTATGACAAGCCTTTGTTGTTGTTGGACGATATTTTTGATAAATTGGATGAGCAACGTGTTCAGAATTTATTGCAACTCATTGTTAGTCAACAATTTGGGCAAATTTTTATTACAGACACACACATCGAACGGGTTGAAAAATTGGGCGCGGATTTGGGGATTAATTTTAAAACGTTTGAGATAGAAAACGGAACGATAAAAACGATTTAATTTTTTGACAAAACGCTCCAAGGGTTTGTAACCCTTGGAGCATTAATAACAATAACAAGCGTTATTAATCATCATGAAAAAGACAAATGATTTGCCGATTGGCGAAGTTTTACAACAAATGGTGCGCGCTTTCAAGCTAAAAGACGACCTTACAAAAGTCAGTATCGACAATATTTGGGAAGCGCAAATGGGCAAAATGATTGCGACTTATACGCGCTCATTGACGCTCAAAAATCGGGTTTTGTACGTCGTTATTGAGTCAGCCTCTTTGCGGTCGGAGCTGCATTATGGGCGCGATAAAATCCGTTTACGGCTTAACGAAGCGATTGGAGAGGATTTTTTATCCGAAGTTATTGTTAGCTAATTTTGCGCTAATTTATTGACAATCAGCAAATTAAACTTAATTTTTAACGTGTTTTAACAAAGATACATTATCAGTTTTTTTAATTATTTTGTTTTTTCAAATACAACCTTTACTTTTGCCCCCAATTCGGAATCAAAATGTTACCAAAACGTTAATAAAGCGTCCTAACAGCGTAACAACTTGCCCAACGTGCAGCCAGCCTACCCATTGCCGACTAAAAATTATAACATCACATTTATAACATCTCGTATCATTTACACAACAGCACTTTGAAGAGAACATTACAACAATGAAATTTGAATTAGATTACCAAACGGAGGAAGTTACGCTTGACGCGCTGCTCGATAAAATTAATGAGCAACGCAAAATTAATGGTGACCTTCAATCCGAAATCCGCGCTTTCAGAAGCCGCGAGAATCGCCTCCACAAAACAAACGAGGCCGTCAAATCCGAGAATCGTCGTCTCCACGAAGAGATTGCGGCTTTTGAGCAAAAAATCCGCGAATTAGACATCCAGTTGACGTTGCCTGAAAGCGAGCGCACGTTTACCGTCAGCCGCATGATTGACCCGTTGCCGAAAAAATCGGTGTTTCATAAGTTCAATTGGGGCTATGTCATTGCGCCACTCGTCGTTATTTCATCAATTGTGGCCTTCAAATGGTTTTGGAACAGCACGCCATCTGTCCCACCGACTGCCGCAATTGCCAACGGCCTAGCCGCAACGACAAGCGAGCAATCTCTCGCACCCGTCATCGCTACGCCTGTCGTCACTGCTGCTACTACACAAGTTAATACGGCTATTCCGCCCATCGAAGAAGGGTATTTGACCGTCAACAATCCGCTTATCGCCGACGAAGCCGTCCGCATTCGGGATGGTTTTGGCAACCGCGCCCGTGAAGTTGCCTTCGTTGACCCGGGAACGAAGTATAAAATTCGGGAACAAAGTCCTCATAAAATGACCCGCGCCATTTTGGTTGACGGCAAAACATTGACCGTAGAGGATTATTTCTATAAAATCAGCGATAAAGAACAGTGGATTTTTGGCTTTTTCACGAATCGGAGGACGTACAATTTGGTGAAATAAGAATTCGAACACCCCTCCGTAAAATGCCCTATTTTGATGTTTTTGCATTAAAATAGGGCGTTTTACTGAGGGGGCTGTTTGGTCATTGTCAGCTAAAAAGTTGTCTTAATTTTGACGGCCAGAATCAAGTTAATGACATTTTTTGGATTAAACGTCTATATTTGTGGCCTAAATGGTTTAAATATGTTGAAAATACTTTACGGTGAAAGCAATTTTACGATTACTTTAGAAACCGCTAATCAATTGCAATAAGTTAGAAAAACTTTTCTTTTTAGGTATTATGGGGCACTGTTTAGGCTGATGCGACTGATTTTACTAATTTCCTAGAAAAAATTAGCATAAATCAGTCGTATCCGTCAAATCAGTGTCCCATTGCGTAACATCAATGCATTTATAAATTTATCACTTACTTATTTCAGAAAGACATTCATAAACAAAACTTATGACATCTAAATCCTTGATTTTTCTTTTACTTGCGGTCGTATTTTCGACCCCATTTTCAACGGCATTGACCGCACAGAAACTGCAATCGCCCGAAGAATTTATGCCCCATAAATACGGCGAACAATTCACACCGCACCATCTTTTGGTGGATTATTACCGCCATGTCGCGGCCAATTCTGACCTTGTACAGCTTAAAGAATACGGAAAAACGAACCAAACGCGGCCTCTTTTGTACGCAATTGTGTCGTCGAAAGAAAATTTGGCCGACTTGGAAAATATCCGCCTTAATAACCTTCGTCGGGCGGGATTAGGCGATGGCAAACCCGCCGACCCTAACAATCAAATCACGATTGTTTGGCTGTCGATGAACGTGCATGGCAACGAACCTGCGAGTAGCGAAACTGCGCCGTCTATCCTCTACAACCTCACGCGCCTTGACCGTGAAGACACCAAAGAATGGTTGAAAAATACCGTTGTGATTATTGACCCTTGTGTGAACCCCGATGGTTATCAACGTTATACGCATTGGTATATCAATGCAAGTGATAAAAATCCGAATCCTGCACCCGACGCCCGTGAGCATCGTGAGCCGTGGCCAGGCGGTCGCGTAAACCACTATTTGTTCGATTTGAACCGCGATTGGGCATGGGCAACTCAGATAGAAACGCAACAACGCTTGAAAGTTTACAAGGAATGGCTGCCCCAAGTTGTCCCCGATTTTCACGAAATGGGCTACAACGAGCCGTACTATTTTGCCCCTGCGGCACAGCCTTACCACAAGTTTATTACGCCTTTTCAGCGCGATTTTCAAGTAGAAATTGGTAAAAATCACGCTAAATACTTCGATAAAGAAGGCTGGTTGTATTTTACGAAAGAAGTTTTTGACTTGCTGTATCCGAGTTATGGCGATACCTATCCGACTTATAACGGTGCGGTCGGCATGACCTACGAGCAAGGCGGCATCGGTGCAGGTCGTTCAATCTTGATGACAAATGGTAATTATTTGACCTTGAAAGACCGCATCGCGCACCACTTGACGACGGGGCTTTCAACGATTGAAATATCGTCAAAAAATGCTACGCGTTTGGTGACAAATTTTGAAGAATTCTATAAAAAATCAAGCCTTGCACCCCCAGGCGTATTTAAAACGTATGTTATAAAAAGCACGAATGGAAAGGGCAAAATCAAGGCTTTTTGTGAATTGTTAGACCGTCATAAAATCCAATACGGCCACGTCAAAAGCGGTACGGCCAAAACAACGGCTTACAACTACACGACGGGCAAAGACAACGACCCCCTCAGTATTTCGGCAGAAGATGTCGTCGTGTCGGCCTATCAGCCCTTGGCGATTTTGACGCAAATCCTCCTCGACCCCGAGCCAGAAATCGTCGATTCGGCCACTTATGACATCACGGCGTGGTCATTGCCCCATGCTTTTGGTTTAGAAACGTATGCTTCGAAAGACAAAATCGAAGTAACACCAGAGCCTTTGGCCAAAAATTTCGCCTTGAAAATTAAGCCCGAGGGCAAGCCTTACGCCTACGTAGGGACGTGGAAAGGTTTGAATAATGCGCGTTTTGCGGCCAGTTTGCTACAAAAAGGCATGAAAATCCGCACGGCGAGTCAACCATTTGACATTGAAGGAAAAAAATATGAGCGCGGCACGATGGTTATTACGCGCGGCGACAACCCCTCAGTAGCTGACCGTTTTGACCGTGAAATCGCGGCGGCGGCTTTGTTGAATGAACAGGAATTGACGGCGGTGGCGACGGGTTTTTCGGATAAGGGCGCGGATTTAGGGTCTAGCCGTTTCGATTTGATGACAAAACCAAGTGTGGCACTAATTTATGACGATGACGTGGACAACAACAGCTACGGTCAGATGTGGTGTTTTTTTGAACAAGACTTGAATATTTCGATTACGCAAGTCAAATTGACTGACTTAGCGCGCTTGAAATTGGCTACTTTCAACATTATTTGCCTGACTGACGGCGGCTATTCCAACCTCGATTCGGGCAAATTGGAACGCCTCAAACAGTGGTGTACTGAGGGGGGACGTTTGATTCTGATTGGCGAAGCATTGGCCGCTTTTGAAGACAAAAAAGGCTTTGAATTGACCAAATACACCTCGAAAAAAGAGCGCGAAACCGCCGAAGACAGAGAAAATGAAACCACTTTGAGACATCGTTTTATGCACTTCGACGACTACGAGCGCGACGTAATTAGCGATGGCATTCCAGGGGCCATTTATAAGGTATTACTCGACAATACGCACCCTTTGGCTTACGGTATGAATGGTCATTATTTTACATTAAAAACAAGCAATTCCGCTTATCAACCGCTTAAAAATGCTTGGAATGTGGGCATTTTGGACGATAAATTCGAGCCTTTGGGCTTCGTTGGTAGCCGTTTGAAACCGCTCTTAAAATCAACGGCAGTTTTTGCGGTGCAAGGGATGCGGCGCGGTTCGGTCGTTTATTTGGTGGACAATCCGTTGTACCGAAATTTTTGGCATCAAGGAAAATTCTTATTTTCAAACGCGGTTTTGATGCCAATTAGATAAAAGGGTTTCAAATTTCAGGAGTTATTGCGTAAAAGTTCTCCGAACACAGTGCCGAAAAACCCCTTGCAAAACGTCGTTTGCAAGGGGTTTTTAAGAAAATACTGGGGGGATATAATTTCAAAATTATAACCCCGTTTTTTTAAAATTTAGCTTCCACCGCATGCCCAACAAAGCCCTTTGTCGTTGAATCGGGGCATAATTATACGTCGTGTCGAACGTAAAATTGTTCGGATTATCCACCGCCACACGCTTATCGAAAGGGTCAAAACTTCTTAGAAAAATGGTTTCTTTTGGGTAAAAACCAAGGATATTTTTCAGACCTACGTACATTTCAAGCCCATTTTTAAGCGTTTTTGTTATTTGAACATTGTGAATCGCAAACCACGGCGACCGCTCGGGACGCTGGTCGTTTGGCACAACGGGCAAGTGCATCGGGCTGTTCACGTTGCCCGTGTAGTCAATGCTCAAATTCCATTTTGTTATCGGATACGTCACCGTCCACGTTGCCGACAAGGGCGGAGCAAACAATTGCGCTTCTTTTTTTCCTTTTTCAACGCGGTAGGTGTTCAAGGCCGTTGCACCCGCGATGATTTTCAAGCCATTTAAGAAATTAACATCCACATTGAGCGATACGCCCGACGAAACGGCGTGGCCGTCGAGGTTGGCATAAATGATTTTATTGGGGTCGGTATCATAATCGGGCGTGATTTGATTGCTAAAATAAGTGTAAAAAAGCGATGCATCAAGGCCAATAAAACCTGCATTTTGCGGATAAAACTTGTGTGTATAGTTCAAATTCGCATTCCAAGAGCGTTCGGGTTGCAAATTTTCTTTAATTTCAATGGCTCGTGCGCCTGTCAAAGCGGCGTGGTCTTCCGTAAAAATATTGGCCACGCGATAGCCCGAACCCGTCGTTAATCGAACGATACTTTGCGGATTATGTACATATTTCCAACTGACGCGTGGCGTAAAAATAGAGCCGTGCAAGGAGTTGTAATCATAGCGTAAACCAAGCAAAAGTTGGTTTTTTTCGTTCATTTTTACTTCATCTTGCAGAAAAACGCCGGGTAGCCACGTTTTTGACGGCTGATTTTTTGCACCACCAAAACTCGCTGTTGCGGGTGTGTTGTCATCGTACAATGTATAACGCGTAGCAATGCCGAGCAAGGCATCGTGGCGACTACCGAAAGGCAAATCAGTCGTCAATTGAGCAAAAGCGACTTGCTGACGCGCCACGTATTTTGTTGTGCCGTAATATGAATCTTGGTCATGCACATTCCAAGACGCATCGAGTAGCACGCGGCGTTTGTCAAAAGGCAATTGATATTTGCCCAAAAATTCAAGCCGATTGGTGTAAATACTCTCGCCGTAAATGCTGTCCGTGCCGCGATACTGAGGGGTCCATTGCAGCTCGCCACCCCACCGATTTTCACGTACATAGCGCGCCGCAAGGGTTGCCACGCGGTTGTTTTTGCGGTCAAAATGCCATTTATTGAACACTGAAAAACGGTCTTGCAGCGTCATGTCCGTAAAGTTGTCTTGATTAATATCTAAAATATTTTGAAAGTTAAAGTAGTTGATACCCAATAAAGTATGCGTTTTTTTGATGCGCCCAGCAATCGCTGCATCCACATTGTATTCGCCGATATGTGTACCAAAGACATCTACAAAAGCGCGCGGTGCAGTCAACGCATTTTTAGTAATAATATTTATCATACCACCCACCGCTTCCGAGCCGTAGAGCGTGCTTGCAGGGCCTTTTACAATCTCAATTCGTTCGACCAAACCGTTCGGAATACCACTTAAACCATAGACCGTTGATAAGCCGCTTACAATCGGCATGCCGTCAATCGTGACCATCGTGTAAGGCCCTTCCATACCGTTTATGTGAATATCGCCCGTGTTGCAGACGTTGCAATTGAGTTGAGGACGGACGCCGTTGACGGCAGTTAAGGCTTCAAAAATCGTCGGCGAGGCATTTTTTTGAAAGAAACGCGGCGTATAAACCTCCACGGGAATCGGCGAAACGTCTTTCGAAACCTCTTTCATCGTTGCCGAAACAACAACCGTTCCGAGGGCATTTTCCGAAGGTTCAAGTAAAATTAAAGTCTCTTTGGAAGGGTCAGACAAAGTACCCATCCAAGCATTGTAGCCGATGCTGCGAACGGTCAAACGCGGGTTTTGACCTTTATTTCTAGCCATAAAATAGAAGCGTCCTAGAGTGTCGGCCACAAAACCGCCGTCGTTTTCGACCAAAATTGTTGCGCCGACAATCGGTTGCCGCGTTAGGGCATCCAGTACCGAACCCTTGAAATCGCCTTGTATTTGGGCAAAAATGGGTGAAAAAAGGGCATTTAAGCCGATTGCGAAAAATATTTTTTTCATTGTCGTTCAGATTATTTTATTAGAAACGACAAAGATAGATGAATTAAAATAAATTTTTAGTCTTGCCTAAAAATATTTTATGATATTGAATTAAACGCCCTTTTGCCAAGACAAAAGGGCGTTTAACGCTAACAATCATTTCTGAATTTTTCCTTATTTAATCACCACGGGAAACACGACATCTATGTCTGTTTCGCCCGTTGTTACAGGGTTTGCCGCCGCTTTATCGGGGTTATGCTTTAAGATAATTTGCAATGTACCCGCGCTTGCTGCACCCGCCGTCATTTTGCCCGATTGTGCAAAAGGCTTCCCGTTTGTATCGTTCGACAAGGCCGACGGCGTGAGATTTGCGCCCGTTGCCTTGAAAACAAACAGATGCGCGCTGCTTTCCGCAATAATTTCCACCGTATAGTCCTTTGCAGGGGTCACCGACCCGTCCAAAATGTCAATTGTGAAGTCACCCGCCGCATTCGGCGCGAGTCTGATTGTGTCAGTGACAGGTGCTTTTCCGCTACCGATGCCGTCAGTGTCCGACCATGTAAAAGTCGTGCTACCGATTTTCAATTTGACGACGTTGAGATTTTCTTGTTCCTCGGGATCATCTTTTTTGCAAGACGAAAAAACGAGTGTCGAGCCGACTAAAACGGCAGTCAAAAATTTTAAAATTTTCATTTTTTTAAGTTTAAATTAGTAAAAATGGATTGATTAAATGAATAATATCAAGTGCCTCACTTGAATAATTTTGAATAATTTTGAAGGATATTTTGCTACATAAAAATTTGATAAGGAACGTTGAAAAAATAAAAGCGCATTTTACGGGCTGTTTCTCGCTTCGCTCGAAAGACGCCCTTTAAAGGTTTTTTCTAGGAGGCAGCTTGTTT
>JAYSRS010000339.1:0-4478 GCA_043720935.1 Saprospiraceae bacterium | reverse complement strand
GGGGTTAGTCATAAATGTATATAGCATGCGCATAAAATTTCTACATAATTAATTATCAATATTTTATGTATTCAAAAATTTTATTGCACAGTAGTTTAGGACGCAAGATAAAATAGAAATATTTATCAAATATTTGAAGGCATATTTGACAATAATGAAAAAACATGATTACTACGAATTATGGTATTTTGACGGTTTTGCGGGTTCTGGCCAAATCTACGATAAAGCAGCTAAGGCATTTTTTGAAGGAATCGCTCTAAAAGTAATGGCGATTGAAGACCCAAAACCCTTTGACTATTATTACTTCGTCGAACTAGATAAAGCAAAAGCGGAGTCTTTAAAGATAGAGATAGATACTAGATTTCCTGAAAAGAAAGATAAAAGATATGTCGTTTCGACCGATTGTAATGAAAAAGTTACGAATTTTGCCGCATTTCTGAAAACACATTCAAAAAAGAAGCGAGGATTGGCCATTTTAGATCCTTATGGGATGGCTTTAAACTGGGAGTCTCTCGAAACATTTAAAGGTTTATATTGTGATATGTGGATTTTAGTTCCAACAGGTATAGCTTTTAACCGATTACTAAAAAAAGATGGCCAAATAAGCGAGGCTTGGATGCTCAAATTGACAAACTCACTCGGACTAACAGAAGAACAAGTCAAACAACATTTTTATAAAGAGAAAACGAATTTGACATTATTTGGGGAGGAAAAAGAAACATCAAAATCAGATAAATCTATCCAAAAATTGATTGAAATTTATAGCGAACGGCTAGGTCAAATTTGGAAATTTGTATCAAAGCCTTATGAAATGAAGAACTCAAAAGGCTCTATAATGTTTCATTTTATATTTGCCTCACAAGTGCAAGCGGGCGTAAAAATTGCGGATGACATCATTAATTCTAAAAATAAAAAATAATGGCTACACAATCAAGCATTGAATGGACAGAAGTAACGTGGAATCCCGTTACAGGCTGTACAAAAATATCGGCGGGTTGCAAAAATTGTTATGCTGAACGCATGGCAAAACGATTGCAAGCAATGGGCGTTGAACAATATAAAGATGGTTTTAAATTACGTCTTGCACCACAAACGTTAAACGTTCCATATCAGTGGAAAAAGCAAAAAGTTGTTTTTGTTAATTCAATGAGTGACCTTTTTCATCCCGATGTTCCGTTGGATTATATCAAACAGGTTTTCAAGGTGATGAACGAAACACCACATATTTATCAGGTTTTGACAAAACGAGCCGATAGATTACGTTTTGTTGCGGCTGAATTAAATTGGACAAGCAATATTTGGATGGGTGTTTCAGTTGAAAATGAAAAAGTGTCGCATAGAATTTTAGATTTAATTGAGACACCCGCAAAAACGAAATTCCTTTCTATTGAACCCTTAATTGGGGCGGTTAAAAATCTTTATCTTGAAAAAATAGATTGGGTAATCGTAGGAGGAGAATCTGGCCCGAAAGCAAGGCCAGTCAAAAAAGCATGGATTGAAGTAGTGAAAAAGGAATGTTTACGTACAAAAACGCCTTTTTTCTTCAAGCAATGGGGTAAAAAGGAATTTAATGAAAACCTAGATGACCCAACTATTGCTAAAGAACATGCGCATCATGCAAAAGGCGGTTGTCAACTTGACGGACAGATTTTTAGACAAATGCCGATGAATGTTGCTTTAGCGAGATAATTTACGGAGGAAATAAAATTAAAAAAGCCTTGCAATTCAATTTGCAAGGCTTTTCTAATTTTCAACCTTTACCATCAAATCAGATGCAAGAATATTTATTTGAGAATCCGTAACAATGACATTAGGCACTTGGCGTTTTTCAATTTGAAGATGCAACATAAATTCTTGATAATCAGCACATTATGAGCATTTTAATAACTACAAATTAAACAACAACGCTGTTTTAAATCTGGAAAAAGACAGAAAACTCAGAGAGTTGTACACTGTCTTGACCGATTTGGCGGAGGATGTGAACGGCATTGTCAAAGGCGATATTGCGGTTATCATGGCCGCAGGTTTTGAAGCCACCAAAGAAGGCAAAGCGGTTACGTCGTTGAGTACGCCGCTTAATCTCAAAGCCATTAACAAAATCGAAGGCGGCGTAGTCTATGTGTCGTGGGACAAAGTGGAAAACAAAGCGGTCTATAAATGCGCGTTGTCAGGACAGATACGTGACTGTGAGCAGAATTTCCGCTTGAGATTCCAAAGCAGACACTGCTGACCTTAAAAAAAAGGTCAAAATACTGAGGGGTCTATCTTACAGCACGTAAGATAGACCCCTCAGTATTTTTATCTTTTTTTTACAGAAAAAAGGCTTACTTTTGTTCAATGCATATTGTTGGATTACGTTTTTTATCGCCGCAAATAACTGACAATCAACGATTTGCAATACATCCTTGTTTATTTTCCATTGTGCATTATTCCTTAATTCATCATTTATAATTCATCATTTTTAAAATAAATTTTTAATTTATGGTCAACAAATTTACAACTTTGTGTCTCCTCGTGTTATGCACTTTAACGCTTAATCTCAACGCGCAAACCGATGACGAAACCGCAGCTTTGGGCTATTTTTTTTACAAAACCACGGGCGTTGACAGCGTTATTATCGAGGCTTTTGACACCGTAACCAATAAAATAGTACCTGCTGGATTGGAGAAATACACCTACAATGGGTCGTGCAACATCACGAAAATCAGCGAAAAAGAATGGGACTTCGGGCAAAAAAGATGGTTCGATGTCGGTCAAGTCGCTTACAACTACGACGCGCAAAACCGCTTGACAAGCACAATTGACCGTCCGATTAGTGGCGGTATTGGCCGCGATTCGGCCCGCGTTTTGTTCAATTACACGGGTGCAGAAACGCTGCCGTCGGGTCAAATCAGCCAAGTATTGCTCTCGGGTACGTGGGTGAACGAAGAAGCCCAAGACTTTACTTATACAACCGCTAAAAAAATGGCCACGCAGGTTCAAAAAGAGTGGAACGGTACGGGTTGGAACAATAAAAAACGCACAACCAACACTTTTGACGCTCAAAATCGACTAATTACGAAGGTTAATGAAGTGGCAAGCGGGGCGGCGTGGGTCAACGACGAACGGAGCAAATATGCATACACGGCTCAAAATAGATTGTCGGGCGTGAAGGTCGAAAACTGGGTGCGCGACTCCTCAAAATGGGCGATTCCAGAGGATTTTCCTTACGATTTGGGGCCAAATGGCCGTAAATTGGGTATTGAAGCCGACCTCCTTTTTTTCGCGCTTCGGGTAGAATTTGCGTTTTCAACGACGGGTTTTTTAGATACTTCTTTCATCTCAATTGGCGCACCCGCACTCGGTGTTCCGTTCCAATTATTTAACAGAAATCGGTACATTTACAACACGGCTTGCCAACGCACGGCTACGCGAGACATGGCTTTTTTGTCTAATGCCGCAACGGTTTCACCGAATCCAACGACTGATAAATTGAGCATCCGACTGAATAACGTAGAAGGTTCAACATTCGCCGCAACCATCACAAATACATCGGGACAAGTTGTCGATACATTTAATTGGACTGGCACAACTGACCATCAAAAAGACGTGAATATGCTGCCAAACGGCTTGTATTTTCTCTCAATTCAAGGCGAAATGTGGCGAACCATGCAGAAATTTGTGGTGCAGAAGTAAGGGGATTATCAGATGTCAAGGCCGCCGAAGCCCAACTTTGGCGGCCTTAACATCGTTGAGAGGCCCCTCAGTATTTTGATAAAAAACGGAAAAGCCGCTTGATTTTAGGTCGTAGCGGCTTTTTTCTAATTTTTAATCAGAATTATCGGTTTTATGTCGCAAACCAATTTTTAAGTAAAAAATGGTGTTTTTGCGGCAAAAGATTTAGGAAATTTTGCAAATTTCCTAAATCTGACACCCCCTCAGTATTTTGCGATATAAAGCCGATAATTCCGTTTCTTTTTACAGAGCAATAGACTTTGGAACACAGAACAAATAAAAGCGTATTTTTCTAAACACATAGAAACATAGGACACATAGTTTTTCCCTTTCAAAATAAATTATTTTACACTGTTTTATGTCTGAAAACTATGCGTCCTATGTCTCTATGTGTTCCAAAATAAAATACGCTTTTATTTATTTCACCTTCCTTTGATTTTTACTGGTATGACTAACCCCAACTTTTAAGTTGGGGTTTACTATTCACAGCACTAACACGGCTTTAGCCAAAAATCTACTCAGCAAATTAGTGGCTAAAGCCGATAGGTGCCTGTTACTCTTAAATCCCCAACTTAAAAGTTGGGGTTAGTCATTCAGGTTATTGCTGCCTAAAAAGAAAAGTCTTATTTAAAACATTTCAGCAATTTTCGCTTTGGGATTTTAGGTTGCGGCGTAGCTGCAAAATCTCGGTAATATTAAATAAACCACCATTTTTTTACGCGGTGTGACCGCGAAACCGCTTGTTTTGCGGTTACACCGCATTT
>JAYSRS010000338.1:0-4486 GCA_043720935.1 Saprospiraceae bacterium | reverse complement strand
AGACGAGACTCGAACTCGCGACCCCGACCTTGGCAAGGTCGTGCTCTACCAACTGAGCTACTTCTGCGTAATAATTAATCAATCTCTTTCGATTGCGCTGCAAATATACAAGCACCAACTCCGAACCACCAAACTTTTTTTATTTTTTTTTTAATTTTTTTTTAAAACTTGATTTAACTCATTGATTATCAATGAGTTTTGAGTAAAAAATATTGAGTCCATAATTTTCATATCGTTCTTTTTGCTTCACAAAGGGGTCATAGAGAACACAGAGGCCACAGAGTTTTCTATAAAAATATTATTTAAAAAGTATTTTAAAACCAAAACTTCATGGCCTCTGTGTTCTCTGTGTGCAGCAAAAAATGAAATCGTAACTAAATGTGTTAAAACAAATAAGCCCCGAACTTTGACGTTCGAGGCTTAACCCAAATTATGCAAATTTAACCTAAACCAATGTTGAAAAGCCTTTTGTAAAAGGCCAAAATACTGAGGGGTAATATCAAGTTACCTTATCCAAGAAATGTTTTTTTTGATGCGCCAAAAGTAGAAAGTTCTTTGGTAGTTGGGCAAATTTTTGGACGAAAAAAAATAAAAAAACTGTTTTTTTGTGAAAGTGACGCGCTAAAATTGGAAAAACGACCAAAATTCCATCATTTTATTGGTGGGCTGAAAAATATCCACTTGGCTATTCTCTTATGTTTTTGAGCCTTTTGATAATAAAACAAAACGTATATACGCATTTTTCATATCACTCAAAAAGGCTAGACGGGATTAACATTGGTATTGTTTTTGCCCGCTTTCTGTGAATTTAGCATTTTTTAATTGAAAATATTTAACTGTGAAAAAACTCAAGATTCTTACACTTGCCTTCCTCGCTTTCCGTTTATCGGCACAACCCATTGATAATAAGCCACTTACGCTTAATACATTAGGCAATCCAACAGCATTGCTTGATGTGCGCCCTGCAACATTTGAAGAGTATTTGGTGCAAATGGCTTGGAAAAACAGTCCTGAACTGGAGGGTTCGACCTACGAAATTGAGTCGCGTCGTCAAGAAATTGCGTTAGCAAAAAAAGATTGGACACGTAATTTGCAAGCGGGTCTGAACTTTAATGACGTGAGTTTTCCATATTTTGTACGTTATAGTTTAGGTGTTAAAGAAATTGGTGGTAAGCAAATTGATACGTCGCGTTTTTCTCGAATTGCGACCTATCCGCTTTGGCAAATTGGTATAGGGCTAAATTTTGGTGACCTTATTGTCCGTAAACACAAGGTAAAATATGCTCAAAATCGCGTAAAAATTAGCGAATCGGAACAAAATTTTAAGAAGCAGAAATTACGTGGTGAGGTCTTAAAACGCTATCAAGAATACCTATCAACCAAGGATATTTTGAAGGTACGGCTGCAATCTTTGGATGCGGCGGACGCCAATAGAACCCAAATTTCTAATTTGTTTTCCATCAATAAAGCCAAATTTGAGGACTACAACACGGCCAATAAAGCCTATTTTGATGCATTAGAAAGCCGCGTTCGTGGCGAGGGTGACATCAAATTAAAGAAAATTGCGCTCGAAGAACTCATCGGTTTCAAATGGGAATTGATTGAAACGATTTATGATAGCTATCAAAAAAAATAAGCCCCCTCAGTATTTTGCCTAAAAAAAGCCTCGCCCGTATGCACGAGCGAGGCTTTGGTTTATCCTCAAAAAAATATTAGACTGTGAAAGGACTTTTCGTCTTTTTCTTGTCGCTACCGTATCTGTTGTTGAAACTGCGGTCGCCGCCACGGTCACCACCGCCGCTTCTGCGGTCGCCGCCACGGTCGCCACCGCCACCGTAAGGTCTGCGGTCGCCACCACCGCCGCCGCCACGTCTTTCAAACGGACGGTCGGATGAGCCACCACGGAAACCACCACCTTGACGCTCGCCGCCGCCGCTACGTTCTGAGGCCGAATCTAAGCGAATCGGACGACCATCATACGTAGAGTTGTGCATTTCACGCTTCAAAATATCGGTATATTGTGATGCCACGTCGAAGTGCATATAAGATTTTGAAATATCAATTCGTCCAACTGCCGTTCCCGGAATATTGAAATTTTGACCCAACATCTTGATAAAATCGCCTTTCGTGATGCCGTCCATTTCACCCAAATTGATGAAAAGGCGCGTCATGCCACCTGCTGCACTGTTGTAAACGGGTTGCGCTTCGCCGCGTGAACTGTCGAAAGTCCGACGTGGGCGAATGTTCAAATCTGCGGCATCTTTATAATACGTCAAAAAGCGGTTGAACTCCAAACTTGCGAAGCGTTTGATAACTTCTTCCTTCGACAAATCTTCCAATTCGGCGTAAATGCCTGCCAAAAACGGCTCGATTTCTTCGTGTTGTACTTCCGCGTTGTGAACTTTGTGGATGATGCTGAACAATTGCTTGCCGCACACATCACTGCCCGAAGGAATCGGTAATTTAGCGAATTGTGCTTTTGAAGCGCGTTCAATTTGGCGAATACGGTCTTCAAATTTCGGCGTTGTAATCGTAATAGACACGCCTTTTTTACCTGCACGGCCTGTACGACCGCTACGGTGTGTGTAAACTTCATTATCATCTGGCAAACCATAATTGATAACGTGCGTGATGTCGCTAACGTCCAATCCACGTGCCGCAACGTCGGTTGCAATCAACAATTGCAACGCGCCTTCACGAAAACGGTTCATGACACGGTCACGGTCATTTTGCGACAAATCGCCATATAAAGCGTCCGAATTGTAACCGTCGCGGGTCATCATATCGGCTACTTCCTTGGTTTCTGCTTTGGTACGGCAGAAAATCAAACCAAAAATATCGGGTTGCGCGTCAACGATGCGTTTCAAAGTTGAGTAACGGTCGTCAGGACGGCAGACGTAATAGACGTGTTCAATGTCCATATTTGTCTCATTTTTCCGACCCGTCGTCAATTCCGTCGGGCTGTTCATGTAGTTCCGAGCGATTGCGCGAATCTCACCTGACATTGTAGCGGAGAACAACCACGTACTTTTCTTTTGGCTTGCAGCACCGAGGATAATGTCCAAATCGTCCTTGAAGCCCATGTTCAACATCTCGTCAGCCTCGTCGAGGACAACGCGTGAAATGGTTTCTAACACAATAGCACCGCGATTAATCAAGTCAACTAAGCGACCTGGCGTAGCAACAACAATGTGCGTACCCGATTTGATTTGACGAATTTGAGTTTCAATGCTCGCACCACCGTAAACAGGCGTCACTTTGGCGGCGTGTTTTTGGCTAGCGTATTTAGCGATGTCGCTCGTTACTTGAATACACAACTCGCGGGTCGGGCAAAGCACTAAGGCTTGAACGTAGCGGGCTGTGGGGTCAATGAGTTGGAGAAGCGGCAAGCCGAAAGCGGCTGTTTTGCCTGTTCCTGTTTGCGCGAGGGCGATGATGTCGTTGTCCGAAGCCAAAGCGGCAGGAATAACGAGTTCTTGAACGGGTGTTGGGTTTTCGAAGCCGAGGGCTTCAACGCTTGCGATGAGGTCTTCATCTAAGCCAAGATTTCTGAATCCTTGCATTATAAAAAAAAGTGATGCAGTCGTCTGCCGCCCGTTGCCCTTCAACCGTTAGCGCCGACTTTGTTTGAAAAAAATAAAAAATGTGTTAAGCTCGAACCGAAGTCTTTGCAGCTACAAAACGGGGTCTAAACTTTTGATTGTCAAACAGTTAGACATGAATCGCTGGCGCATACTGCGGCGGGCGACGGGAAAAGAGTGAGACGGACGGGAATTTGATGGGCAACCAAAGGAGGAACTTTGAAGCGGTCGCTTGCGAACATAGAAGCGGTAACTTCGGGATTCCATATTCCATTATTTTGAAGATAAACTTCGACGGAATATAAGGCTCGGGAACTGAGTTTTCAAAAACCATATTTGTCTCTTTTCAAGACGCGACGCAAAGGTAGTCTTTGTTTTTACATTTTCACCACCCCCTCAGTATTTCACTCATAAAAAACTGAAAATCAGAAAGTTATGTCCATCAGATAACCAATTTAACAATTATGCGTTGCGTGAAGCACAAAATAAAATATTTTTAAAACGATTTTTACCAATTAAAAAATGGGCATTTTGGGCTATGGATAAAGGTGTGGCCTAAATTAAAATAAATGTGAGAAATATAAGAAAATATTTTTTAGCGCGTTCTACAAAACGTTTTGCTCTATTGTTATGTAGGAAATACCAACCTAACGCGGGTTTGAAACCCGCGTTAGGTTTTCTAGAAAACGCTGCTTTAATAAGTACGTGCTTTTGTTCTATTCCGTTGCTTATGAACTGTTTATAAAGCAATAAAAATAATTTTACCAATAATCTATGCCTCCTTTTGGGTAGTAACGAAAATTAATTCTACATTTAGCCTTATTTTCCGAATTAAACGTTTCAATTAAACAACTGCTCAAAATCATGCTTAATTTATCTGTTCTCCTTGAAGAATCAACACGCCG
>JAYSRS010000337.1:0-1603 GCA_043720935.1 Saprospiraceae bacterium | reverse complement strand
GGGAACTTTAAAAGTTCCCCGAACGTTGAAACGCGACGATAATCAATGAGTTACAAATTATTAGTTAGTCAAAAAGAGTTTTGTACCATAAAGCCGATAATTCCGCAAAAAAAAGCCGTTTCGATAAATCGAAACGGCTTTTTTCACCAAAATACGGAGGGGGTACTATTAAAATTTCTTGGACATCTTTGTCAATTTTTACAATACATTTTCAAATAATCTGTTGCTTGCGGATTGCCCAGTTGTTTGGCCATTCCAAAATCAAGACAAGCTGCACCATTATTGTCTGTTTGCAACTGAATAATGCCGCGCAATAAATAAGCATCGCCCGATTTGGGCGATAATTTTATCGCCCGATTGATGCTAAACATCGCCCATTCTAGCTCTTGTGGCGCAATAGGCGACTTTTCAGAAGCCAATTCAAATGAAATACTATTTTGAATGGTATATTTTGGATGCGCCCTATTAAACGACAATCGCCTAATGCGGACGCGTTGCGTACTTTCGTTGAGTAAGCAAATTGCGTAATTAAAATAGCCTTCGGAGGCACGGGATTTCAGTTCCATCATCTGTTCAAAACAAGTTTTTGCTTCCTTGAAACGCCCCAAATTCATCAACATTGTGCCTTTTGTACCATAAATACCGCCTAAAACAGACTTTAATGCGTCATTTACATCTTTATTTTTAGGAAACCCTTTTTCAGCTTTTTCAATCCATTCCATGGCTTTTTCTACGTTGTTCAACTCGCCATAACAAATTGCTAAACTTTGATAAGTAACTGTTAGAAAACTCGTCACATCAGCCTCTGTGCTATACATTGTTTTACCTTTTATAAAATCCAAAACCCCTTTTTCATTTTTCAAGGCTTTTTCATAATTATCGATGGCCGCTTGAAATTTTTTGGTTTCCAAAAAGGTATTACCTTGATAATTGAGTAAAATTGGATTATCGGGAAAACGTTTCAAACCTATATGATAAATATTTAAAGCTTTGTCATAATTTTCAAGATTTTCGGCAGCAATACCTCGATGCAAAACGTAGGAAAATTGTGTAGAATCACATACTTCTCTCATAGTTGACTTCAATTTTTGAGCTAAATCTTGAAATATAGAATCTTTATGAACATCATGCACCACCGATAAAAATGCTTGTGCGTCGCTGCAATAATTGTCCATATCTTCCAAAAAATAGTAGCTTTCTGCGCGCTGATACAAGGCTTGTAAGTCATTTTTAGCCATCGCTTTGGTATAAAGCGGGATAGCCGCTTGGTGATTCCCTAGCCCTACTTCGCAAGCCGCCCAATAAGTCAAACAACGGGCGCAGTTAGAATCAAGCGTGTATGCCTCGGCAAAAATCTTTTTCGCGTCCTCATATTTTTCTTGTGCCGCTAACCGATAACCTTTTTCAAGGCGTTTTTGGCTATCCGTTTGCGCCCAATTTAGCAAGGGAACGAGGATAAAATAGGTAAAAAATACTTTTTTCATTTTCTTTCTAAATCATTTACGAGACTTTTCTTCTGACGTAGCAATGAAGGAAGGTAGCTACGGAGCTTGCTCCGTAAAGCACGGATAATTAAAGTGTTTTTACTACTTTATGCCTTACG
>JAYSRS010000336.1:0-1611 GCA_043720935.1 Saprospiraceae bacterium | reverse complement strand
CAATACGGTTTTTGATGACCAATTGTTGTTCGGGTGAAGAGCCAAATATTTTGTAAGAACCGTAGTCAAAATAAAATAAATAAGGCGACGGATTGATGCTTCGTAGCGTGCGATATACTTGAAAATCGTCGCCCAAATAAGGCTGCGCAAAATTTCTTGACGGCACAATTTGGAACACATCCCCAATTTGGCAATGGTGTTTTCCAAGCGTTATGTGCTTCACGTATTCTTCATCCGTCAAATTCGAGGTTTCTGCGCCGTTCATTTTAAAACTAAATGTTGGAACAGTTTGCGTATTCAAAATGGTTTCCAAACGCTCCATTTCGCTCGTTTGACCATCGGGAATATTCTCCAGAATGGTCATTTCGTCTTTAAAATGATTTATCGCAATCACGAAGCGATACAAGGCATAGTGCATGTCGGGCAAGTCAACTTTGCGCTTCGATTTATCAAACTTTATGGTATCAAAATATTGCACCGCATCGTAAGCTGTATGACCAAAAAAGCCGTTTGTGACCGAAAATACTGTTGAGGAACGAAATCCCGATTCTTTCGGGAAGGTGGCTTCTTCAATCTCAAATTGGTTGATAAACTGCTTAAACATCGGCACAACTTGTTGATTATCAACGGTTTGCACATTTTTAGAGCCGTCCATAAATGTCTCTGTTACGATGCTATTTTGCACCATAAAACGAGCTATGGGTTCAATAGCAATAAACGAAAAACAGTTCTCAACCGAGCGAAAATCGGTTGATTCCAACAAGCACGATTCGGTGTATTTATCCCGTACTTTTAGGTAAATGCTTACGGGTGTGTGCGTGTCCGCAAGCTGCTTTTTGACGAGGGTTTTCAATTTTGTTTTTGACATAATTTTGAATTAAAACTTTGAATTTATAGACCACAGATTTGACTGATTGAACGGATTTACAATGATTTTTTAAAGATAAAATCAGAAATAAATCAGTTTAATCAGTCAAATCTGTGGTCTATTTTGTTTTACATGCTAATACGTTATTCATAATTGTTATTAAGCTCAATGACACTCACAATACTGCGAGGGGTATTTTTTGTTTTACAGGCTAATGCGTAATAATGATTGTTATTAAAGTCAAAAACGCCCACAATACTGAGGGGGGTCTTGCGAGCATGAGCGTGCGAAGATAGTTCATTTACTTGATTGATAAACGTAACCGCAAATTCAAAACGAGGTTGATAAGCCTTTTGAATCGCCGCAAAAATCAAGGTCAAAATATTGCGTCCTCGATAGGCTTCATCTATGCAAACAGGCCCGTATTGAAACGAGTTTTCGACCGTAATATCGTTGCCCTCGTATTTCAACGTTGGTAAAATTTCTTCCATGCGTTGAATGATGGGCCATTGGCGATAAAAATCCCACTCGCTCGTGAGGGCATACGAGGCCAAATTACCGTCCACACGAGCGATAAACACGCCGCCGTTGTTGATTAAATCCGTAAACTGCTCGACCGTCACCCGCATGGTCACGAAGCCTTTTTGCAGTTTTTCAGTCTCCGTCAAATTACTGACGTGGTATTTTTCTTGAAGTTTTAAAATGTCTTCAAGGTCATTTAAAGTTGCTTGTCTGATTTCCAT
>JAYSRS010000335.1:0-1613 GCA_043720935.1 Saprospiraceae bacterium | reverse complement strand
AACATACGGAGCAAATACGAGCGTTCCAATGTCTTAAAACCAAAATAATCGAACTCATAATCACGGTCATAAATCACTGCCGAATCCAATTTTTCTTTGTGTTTCTGAATAATATCATAGGTCTGTTTGCCAATCAAACCCGCTTTGTCGCCCGTTTTAGGGTCGATATAATTGTACAAATCCTTCATTGTTTTAGAGAAAGACTTATCCGTATTTTTGTGCAAATTCGACACCGCAATCCGCGCCGCCAAAAGTGCATAATCGGGATGCTGCGAGGCCATTGTTGCCGACGTTTCTGCCGCCAAATTGTCCAATTCGGTCGTCGTAACGCCATCAAATAAGCCCTGAATAACCTTTTTGGCAATTTCTAAAGGTTCAACAAGGGGATTGAGTCCATAGCTCAATTTTTTAATACGCGCCGTGATTTTGTCAAAACTCACATCTTCGCGCTTTCCAGTTCTTTTAATGACTTGCATTGTTGTTAACTATTATTTTTTTGTTTAAAAATCGTGTGGTATTTTCTTTAACACATAGAAAAATAGGGCACATAGTTTTTTATGTTTTTCCTTTTAATCCGTGTTCATTTGTGTAATCTGTTGCTAAAAATGCTTTTATACTGAGCAGATAACTTACCTCATCTTCTTTGCGGCGTAGCTGCAACATATCGGTAACAGCAGCAGATAGCTTACCTCATCTTCTTTGCGGCGTAGCTGCAACATATCGGTAACACTATCTTCTTTGCGGCGTAGCTGCAACATATCGGTAACACTACTACGGCCTCCATTATTCAATGCCGTGTAGCGGCAAAACCCGTTTCATATAGGCTCGTGAAACATATAACGCTCATCAAAATCAATATTCAAATTGCGTAGCATTTCCCTAAATTCGTCCAAAAACGTCACTTTCTTGTGGTGTTCTTTTTGGTTATGAATGTACTTTGTCACCGCAGGCACATGAGATTTGGTGTAAGAAAAACCACCATAACCTTTTTGCCAAGCAAATTTTGTCGGCAACAATTTCTGTGCATTAATCCATTGTGAGGATTCGCCTTTCAAAATTTCCATCAAATCAGACAACGATTGTGTTGGCCGAAAACCCATTAAAATATGAACATGGTCGGCTGTGCCATTGATAGCCAACATTTTATGTCCATAATTTTGAATAATGCCCGTCATGTATTTATGCAAGGCGTCTTCAAAATGTGGTTCAATAAACGCCGAACGGTATTTTACCACAAAAACGACTTGAATATGAATCTGCGTGAACGTATTTGCCATAGCCTAATGATTTGTTTAAAAACGTGAGATAAAAATGTTTTTTAATTTTGTCATTAGAATAGTGGTTTTGCGGCTACACCGCATTTAATCTCTTGAACTTGTAACAAAAAAGTTATGATTGAGTAAGCGTTACCGAGATGTTGCAGCTACGCCGCAAGGGAAATCGGTGTTTTACTGAGGGGTCTGTTTATTTCATCTTCGTTGCGGCGTAGCTGCAAAATATCGGTAACACTATCACTAAGGAACGTTGAATAAATAAAAGCGTATTTTCATACGCACTGTTTTTCGCTGCGCGAAAAAGGCGTGCTAGGAAAAAATCTATCGGAGCGAACGTAT
>JAYSRS010000334.1:0-4528 GCA_043720935.1 Saprospiraceae bacterium | reverse complement strand
CAAAAAACAAGCTGCCTCCTAAAAAATCCTTCAGATGGCGATTTTCGAGCGCAGCGAGAAAGAGCCAGTAAAATACGCTTTTATTTATTTCGCGTTCCATAGAGGTAGGTCAAAGTTTCCTCAATTTTATTTTTTCGTCAAAACCGCCCGTTGACTTACAATCACGGGGTATGTTTTCACCGTCGGAATCGTGTCGCCTTTAAACACTTGATTGCCCGTTTCGCTGACGGTTTTGTCTTTTGAGAAAATAATTTCAAACAATAGTTTACCGTCTGCCGTTTTCTCATACGTGGACATAATCACGTTGCCTTCGACGATGAAATAACAAAATAATTTATTGCCTAAAAGGTAGGATTCCATTTTGATTGTGTTTATTTCATCACACAAATAATGCCCTTTTGACGCGTCAACGGTGCGTAAAAGGTAAGGCCGCAAGCCTTTTTCGGGGTCATTACCGTATATAATGTGCCAATTGAATATGCCCGCCGTGTCGGTTGCCGACATAAAACACGTCATCGGAATACTTTGCTGCAAGCCTTTTGCACTGTAAATTTCAAGCGTTCCGACCCACGTTCCGAACCACGATTCTGGGAAATTATCGCCTTTTTTTGGTGGCAAAACCAGCACTTCTTCAATCGTCCCATTGCCGCCCGAAGACATATTGATGTGAGGTTTTACGGCGATAGGTGCGCTCGTTACAGTTGTTTTTATACTTTTGCTGCACGAAAGTAAAAGGAGCGCGCACACGGTGGCGATGATTAATTTATTCATTCTTGCTGTTGAAAATTTTATGAATTGCGGCAAACGTAACACGGTTTTGCTAATCTGTAAAATAAACTAAGTATTTCTTTCTACGGCGGCGTAGCTGCTTAATCTTGGTGATACTCAAACCTGTTATTCTTTTATAATGCGGTGTAACCGCTAAACCGACAGTTTAGCGGTTACACCACATTGTAAAAGCCTTTGTTGAGATAGTGTTACCAAGGTTTTGCAGCTACGCCGCATTTGAGACATAATTAATGCGTACCAAATTTTATTCTTATCCTTAATTGGTAAAAACGACTAAACAAAATAAAAAAATAATTTAAAATTTGTAAACAAAATAAAATACTTTTAGTGTAAACTAATTCGTGGAGAACTTTTTTTAAATCAATCAACTAATGACAATGAAAAACACTTTTTTATTAATTGCGGCTTTCTTTTTTCTTCAAAACGCAACGGCGCAAACGCAAAGTATAGTCCCGCAAAAAGCTTATTTTCAGCAAGAAGCCAACTATAAAATCACGGCATCACTTGACGATAAAAAGCACAGTCTGACTGCCGACCTCGAATTGAGTTATAAAAATAATTCAGCAGACCCCCTCAGTATTTTGTACCTTTTGTTGCCTGCAAATGCGTACAGTTCGCAACGTTCGGCGTTCGCAAAACAAGAATTGGATAAAGGAAAAACGCGTTTTTATTTCGCCGAAACCAAGGAAATGGGCCGTTTTTCTAACCTCAATATTCAAGTTGACGGCAAAAGGGTAGAGGTCGAAATAGACCGCAACAATCCTGATGTCGCAAAGATAAAACTCGCACAGCCGATTTTGGCAGGTCAATCGGTCAAAATAACGACACCTTTTCAATATAAAATGCCGTTTGCCTTCTCGCGGGGCGGTCATTTGGGTCAACAATACCTCATGACACAGTGGTATCCGCGTGTCGCCGTTTACGACCGTGACGGTTGGCACCCGCAACCTTACGTGGATCAAGGCGAGTTTTACGCCGAATTTGGCACTTTTGACGTTACTTTGACGCTGCCCGATAATTATGTCGTTGGGGCAACGGGCGTCTTGGAAACGGCTTCCGAACGCGATTTTTTGACCAAAAAAGCCGCCGATACTGAGGGGTATTTTTTAATTAAAAATTCAAAATTAAAAATTAAGGCGAGCGATGAGGAAATTAAAAATTCAAAATTAAAAATTAAAAATGGCGACAAAGACGTTAAAGATTCGAAATTAGCAATTAGTGAAAGCGATGATAAAGGCTTTACGGATAGCTTTCCGAAGTCGTCTGAACGCCTGAAAACGATTCGCTACACGGCGGAAAAAGTGCTTGATTTTGCATGGTTTGCCGACAAACGTTTTATGGTTCAACACGGTGATACGACCTTGAAATCGGGTAAAAAAGTGGACATTTACACGTATTTTACGTCGAAATTTGCTGAAACTTGGAATAAATCCAATTTTTATACCCGTCGTGCTGTGGCTTTTTATTCCGAACACGTTGGCGAATATCCGCATCCGCAAGCCTCGGCGGTCATGAGTGACGGCAGTGGCGGCGGTGGCATGGAATACCCGATGATTACACTTTTGAGTGGCGATTTAGAACCAAAAGATTTAGATGGCATCATTGCACACGAAGTGGGCCACAATTGGTTTCAAGGCATTTTGGCCTCAAATGAACGCGATCATCCGTGGATGGATGAAGGTTTAAACTCTTATTACGACCATCTTTACACCGATGCTTTTTACCCCAAAGTAGGTTTTGAAGGCTACGGCATTCCTTCGTTTTTGACGAAAGGAACGAATTACACGCTCTTTGAAATTGCGACGCAAGCCCTAACTTTTGAGCGTAAAAATCAAGCTCCCGAAACGACTTCAAGCGATTTGTTGCCTATCAATTACGGCCTCGATGTGTATGAAAAAACGGCAAATGCGCTCAAAATTCTAGCAAAACACGTCGGTCAAGACAAATTTGACGAGTTGATGCAACACTATTTTAACCAATGGAAATTCAAACATCCGCAACCCGCCGATTTTCGAAAAATATGGACAGACGATGCCGAAAATGTCGGTGATGTCAGTTGGTTTTTTGACGGTTTGATTGGCTCGCCAAACCCCGTTGATTACAAAATAACGGCCTTGAAACAAGACGAAAAAAACTGGAAAGCGACCGTCAAAAACGTTGGAAAAGTTGCCGCACCGATTACTGTTTCAGCTATAAAAGGCGATTCTGCTGTGTTCACAACGCGCCTTGCGGGCATTTCTGTAGGCGAAGAAACGGTGGTTTTTATCCCCAAAAAAGAAGGCACAACGATGATAACGGTGGATTTTAAACACCTTCTGCCTGACGTGAATCGCTCGAATAACAACATGAAAACGAGTGGTTTGATGCCAAAAATCGAGCCTTTACGCGTGAAATTTGGTTTAGGATTGGGCAATTCGCAAAAAACGACAATTTATGCCACACCTATAGTTGCAACAAATACGTATGATAAATTTATGGTTGGTGCTTGGCTACACAACGGGTCTTTACCGTCGCAATCTTTTGAGTGGTCAGTTGCACCGATGTATTCGACGGGCAGCAAATCTTTGGCGGGTTTGGGCAACGTGAATTACGCTTTTTTTGCAGGGAATAAAAAGATAAATATCGGGGTTGGGGCGCGGCGTTTTGCTTATAATTTTAATGAAAGGGCTGAACAAATCAGTAATATCTATGACCGATTGACCCCCTCAGTATCGGTCGAGTTTAGAGGCTCTCCAACAAGTAAATTTACCTCAAAATTAGAATTGACTTACTATCTAATTGGCGATAAAGAGTTTAAATATGATACGTTTAAAAATATAAAAAGTGCAACGAGAACAACAACAGGTATAACGGAACTGACTTATGCAGGTATTTTAAAAAACGCTTTGGGCAATTTGAGTTTTAAAACGGCTCTTGAACAACAAAGTTATACGGATGATTTTGGCCGTAGCCAAAACTATGTTCGGGCAACGGCGGAAATCAAAAAAGAGTTTATGTATCAACGTAATAAACGCTTTTCAGCTAGATTTTTTATAGGCGGCTTTTTGGAAAACACGCGCGTTAAAAACGTAAGCTTAAATATAACTCAAGACCCGCGAGGTAGTCTTGGTTTGGTCAGTTTAGTAGGAAATGGTTATACAGACTACCGACACGATGCGCTTTGGCTAGGTCGCAATGAAGGCGGCGGCTTTGCAAGTCAACAAATTGACCCGACTACTGAGGGGGGAATGAAATTCACGTTGCCTTCGGGTTCAAGAACGGAATTAGGGTTGAGTGATAAAGTTGTTACAGCCTTAAATTTAAAAATGGATTTACCCGTCAATTTGCCCCGTTTTTTGCAGCTAAAACCCTATTTTGATATTGGTTATTTTTCAGGTAAATCATCCCAAACCTTGCTCATGAGCGGTGGCATTGCGTGGGAACTGTTCGGCGAAGCGGCGGCAATTTACTTTCCCGTTTACTTCAACGGGGAGTCTGAAGACCCGAACAGTTTTCGTTCTTACACGACGTCATTGCGCGGCAATTACCGTGAGCGCATCACATTTAGCTTGAATTTGAAAAAAGTAAATCCGTTGGCTTGGATGAAAGGATTGGTGACGAATTGAGGTTAAAAAAGCGTTTTTAAGGTTAAAATAATTTCTTAGGAACGTGAAATAAATAAAAGCGTATTTTCATACGCACTGTTTTTCGCTGCGCGAAAAAGGCGTGCGGGAAAAAATCTATCGGAGGCAGCTTGTTT
>JAYSRS010000333.1:0-13413 GCA_043720935.1 Saprospiraceae bacterium | reverse complement strand
CTGCCTCCTTAAAAAAATCCTTTAAAGGGCGTCTTTTGAGCGTAGCGAGAAACAGCCCGTAAAACGCGCTTTTACTTTTTCAACGTTCCTAAGAAACGGAGGCGTATTGTCGTGTTTGACAATACCCCTCCGTTTTTTATACCTTTTTTTGGTAAAAATGGAAGAAAATCGAGAATACACATGGCGGTTGAAAACAATTTGAGTAACTTTGCTACTCAAATTGTAGTAATGTTAGATACGCTTATATCATCAAAAACCCGCGTCAAGTTGTTGCTCAAGTTTTTTTTGAACAGCAATACACGCTCATACCTCCGTAGTTTGGAGACCGAATTTGGTGAATCCACCAACGCTATTCGCATCGAAATCAACCGATTCGAGCAAGCGGGTATGCTTAGTTCGGAGCTGGTGGGCAACAAGAAAATGTTTCGGGCTAACTTGGAATATCCTCTTTTTGGTGAAATTCATAATATTTTATTGAAATACGTTGGCCTCGACCGCATCGTCGAAGATGTCGTCAAGCGGCTCGGTGAAGTGCAACGCGTTTATGTTGTTGGAGAATTTTCAAAGGGCTTAGATAGTGGTTTGATTGACCTCGTTTTGGTCGGTAACATTGATACCAATTATCTGGTCGCCTTGATTGAAAAAACGGAAAAATTGGTCAGTCGAAAAATTCGCTACATTATATATACAGAGACAGAATTTGTGAAAAGCAAAACTGACCAACTCAATCCCAAGCCGCTTTTGTTGTGGTCGAAAGACTAAAATTTATTAAAATGTCAAAGAATAATTTTTTTTTAGAAATTAATAGATTGATTATCAACGTGTTAGGTGTGTATAGTTAAAAATAACTATTGCACGTTTTTTTTACAGTAATTACTTTTGTTCCAACAAAATCATTAAACCTATTAAGGAACAGCATGGCACAAGCAGCACCAATAAAAGCCAACGAAAATCACTTAGACCCCACTGACCCGCGCTGGTTCGCCGTTCGGACGCGCTTCCGCGATGAAAAAATGGCGTTTAAAATGCTGTCAACCTACGGGGTACAGACCTACTTGCCGATTCAAAAAGTGACGCGTCGCTACGGAAAAAAGGTCAGACACCTCGATTTACCCTTAATTAACAGCTTTGTTTTCGTCAAAATTTGCAGTCACGAGTACAAAACGGTGTTACAAACCGAATACGTATCGGGTTTTCTGAAATTGGGGCAAAATATGCTCGCCATTCCAGATAGTCAAATCGAATTGATGCGGCGTTTGCTCGGCGAAGGCGTCGAATTGACGGTTGAAGCGACAACAGCGGCGTATCAAAAAGGTGATTGGGTCGAAGTGACGTCGGGTGGTTTGATGGGTTTACGCGGCATTTTGGTCACTATTCAAGGAAAAGATAAGATGCTGATTGAACTTGTTAACTCAGGTTACACGCTTCAAATGAGCATTGATAAGTCACTCATCACAAAAATTACGGAAGATATTTAGCTCTTAAATCGTCGAATGTTTCAACACAACATTCGACGATTTAATTTTAAGCCTACATAGAGCATCAAAAAAAATGCCTCAAAACCCAAAAAAGGAGTATTCGCGTACCGTGCGAATGCTCCTTTTTACGACTTTTGCGCCGCCAAAAAAAATGTCATTTGTTGGGACAGATGAACGGCGAAGCCATGCCCATAATTTAAAACCAACTTCGTAACATATTTTCTATATTTGCCAAAATTTAAAAATAAAACCTACTAAATTGTTCAACTTACACTTATAGCATCATGATTTACGAAGTCCTCCTTAGTTTCATCACAGCTTTTATCCCAAGTTATTTTATCATTCCGTCCGTTATCCACGTCGCCAAAGAGAAACATTTGTGCGACCTCCCAGGCGAGCGGCGCAGTCATACCGAAGTAACGCCCTCCCTAGGCGGGGTTGCTATCTTCGCAGGTGTGATGTTTTCCATGATTTTTTGGACGCCTTTCAAGACTTTTTCCGAATTACAATACACGCTTTGCGCTTTTATCATCATTTTTTTGATTGGCGTAAAAGATGATATTATGGCCATTACGCCTTACAAAAAACTGTTAGGTGAACTGATGGCCGCAGGAATTGTGGTACTAAAATCGGGCGTAAAAATCACGAGTTTGCACGGTTTTCTAGGCATTTATGCCATTCCGCATTGGTTTAGCCTCATTTTGACCATCTTTACCATCATCGTCATTATCAATTCTTTCAACCTCATTGACGGCATCAACGGCCTGTCGGGCAGCATCTCAACGCTCGTTGCACTGACCCTCGGTACGTGGTTTTACTTGGTTGACAAAACGGGTTATGCCATTATGGCCTTCTCGCTCGCAGGGGCAGTCGTGGCCTTTTTAAAATACAATTTCACGCCCGCCCGAATTTTTATGGGCGACACAGGCGCGTTGCTTTTAGGCTTGATTTTATCCATTTTGATTATCAATTTCATCGAAATCAATCAACAAATTCTCGTCTCAACCGACCCCTCAGTATCAAAGGTCTATGCGATTGCCACGGGGCCTGCCGTAGCAATTGGCATCTTGATATTACCCCTTTTTGATACATTGCGCGTCTTTTTGATTCGCATGAGCCGTGGTCGTTCGCCGTTTTCGCCCGACCGCATGCACATCCATCACTTACTCATTGATTTCGGCCTCACGCACATGCAAGCAACGGGCATCTTGGTTTTGGTGAGTACGTTGTTCATCGTTTTGTCCTTGGCTTTACAAAATATCGGCACGTTTTCCTTAATTTTTGTCATCATTTTCTTAGCTGCGGGCATGAGTTTCATGCTGCAAAGAATGGTTGAAAGACGCCGTTTGAAACTTCAATAATGGATAATGATTAATGGATAATCCGTTACGTGCCTAGCCATTATCCATTAATCATTACGGAATTATCTGCTTTATGGTACAGCGTAATATTTACGAAATCTTAAAGATTTTGTAAATGTTGGTAATCAACGCTTTACGTATTAAGATTTTACTAGAAAATAGGTTTGTACCATAAAGCAGATAATTCCGAATCATTATCCATTAACCATTATCTAATGTTTGAATCCAAGAAGAAAATCCTAGTCCTCGCACCGCACACCGACGACGGTGAGTTTGGTTGCGGCGGTACGATTGCCAAATTGATTGAGGCGGGGGCAGAAGTACATTATGCCGCTTTTTCTGCTTGCGAACAATCGGTTTTGCCGCAATTTCCACGCGATATTTTGATTACGGAAGTGAAAGAAGCAACGACGATTTTAGGAATAAAACCCGAAAATCTGCAACTTTTCACCTACGATGTCCGCACGTTCAACTACCATCGGCAAGCCATTTTAGATGACATGATTCGCCTTCGGCAAACCATAAATCCCGACTTGGTTTTTATACCTTCCCTAGCCGACGTACATCAAGACCATGCAACGATTGCCACGGAGGCCGTTCGCGCCTTCAAATTCACGTCAATATTATGTTACGAACTCCCGTGGAACAATTTTAACTTTACCACAACTTGCTTTGTCCACCTTGACGAAGCCCACATCAACACCAAAATCAACGCCTTGAAAGCCTATCAGTCGCAAGCGATGCGCCCGTATGCCAACGAGGAGTTTATCCGTTCCCTCGCTCGGACACGCGGCGTTCAAATCAACACGCGCTATGCCGAAGTTTTTGAAGTTGTCCGTTGGATATACGCATAGAAGATAATCCGAAATCCGAAATCCTTGAAATCCGAAATTCTAATGACAGGCGGCGGTGCGCCAGGCGGCCCAAGCATTATTCAGTGTTTGCAAGCCGAAAAACGTTTTCTCCTACACGTAGGCGATGCGAATGCGACGGCAACGGGGCGGTTTTTGAACGATATTTTTGTTCAGTTGCCAAAAGCCTCCGACCCACATTTTATCGAGTTTGTCTTGGATTATTGCTTAAAAAATGGCATAAACATCGTTTTTCCGCTCGTGACGATGGAGTTGTTTAAGTTTTCGGAAGCAATTGATGTGTTTGAAAAAAAAAATATCAAAGTGATTGTTTCCGAAAAAAAGAGCCTTGACATTGCGAATAATAAAAGCCGACTGTACGAACACTTGACACGGCATCAAATTTTGACCCCTCAGTATAAAACGGTTTCGGCGGGCAATTTTGACCAATTTTTACAAGCGTGTGAAGATTTAGGCTTTCCCAACAAGCCGATTGCCGTAAAACCCGCCGTTTCAAACGGTAGCCGTGGCGTCAGAATTGTGGACAACTCGGTGGATAAGTTCGACTTATTGTTCCATCATAAACCCTCGTCTTTATACACCGATTTCAACGAATTGGCCAAAATACTGAGGGGGTCAGATTTTCCTGAATTATTGGTGTCCGAAGTCTTAACGGGCGAAGAATTTACCGTTGATACCATTGTTAATGCCGACGGAAAAGCCGCTGTTATTTTACCTCGTTTGAGAAAAAAAATGCTCGGCGGCATTTCTACCGAAGGACAATTCGTTGAGAATCAAGAAATTATAGATTATTGTAGTCAAATTATTAACTCGTTGAAACTCGTTGGCCCCATCGGTATTCAAGTTAAACGGGCAACCGACGGTCGTTTCAAAATCTTGGAAATAAACCCACGCATACAAGGGACAAGCGTCGCCGCAATCGGTTTGGGCATCAATTTACCCGTGTGGGCGGTGCGGCAAGCCTTGGGCGAAACGGTCGAAATACCCACAATTGCTTGGGGAAAACAGTTTGCAAGGTATTGGAACGAAGTGTATTTTTAAACGATTTTAATGATTGGAGATTTGACAACTTTTTTAAAGCTACAGTACCTACACATCTTTCTTTACAGTGAATTGCCGCATATTCCCGATAGAGTCGAGCGTTAATAGGTTATATCAAAATGTCTGAATGCGGCGTAGCTGCAAAATCTCGGTAATATTGCCCGAAGCTCAATTTTTTATGCGGTGTAACCGCCAAACGTGCTGTTTTGCGGTTACACCGCACGGTAAAAGTCGTTGTTGCGTTGAGCATTACCGAGATTTTGCAGCTACGCCGCATTTAGGATATAACTAATCAACGCTCGACCCTATCGGGAATAAGTGTCATAAAATAGCTTTATAAAAGATGTGTAGATACTATAGCTTTTAAAAGTTGTTAAATCTGAAAACAACCAAGAAAGCCTTGAATTTTCAGAATTACGACACCATTATTTTCGATTTAGACGATACGCTTTATCCCGAAATTGACTACCTAAAACCCGCTTTTAAAGCGATTGGCAAAGCATTTGAGGCAAAATATGCCATAAATGCCTTAGAAATTGAGCAATTTTTAATCCAAACGTTTGAAAAAAAAGGCCGTTCGATGCTGTTTAATAAATGCTTTAATCATTTTCTAAAAACGGAAAATCAAGGAGAAAATGAAGCCGAAAATAGGCAAAATACTGAGGGGGGCTATTTTGAAAAAAATATGATAAAAGATTGCCTTTTAATTTTACGAACAGTTGACATCAAAGAAAAAATCCCCCTTTTTCCTCACGTCTATGACTTAATACCGCAATTATTAGCCGAAAAAAAACAAATTTTCGTCCTCACAAACGGTAATCCCCAACAACAACGCAACAAAATCGCGCACCTCGATTGGCAAAATTTGGATACCCACATTACCTTCGTTTTTGCCAACGAATTCGCCCCAAAACCTTCGCCAAGCGTTTTTAGCGATTTTTTAGAACCCAATTTCCCTATAAAAACAAAAAAAACGCTTTTCGTCGGCGATGCTGAAACGGACGCCGAATTTAGTCAAAACGTTGGTTTTGATTTTTTGCACGTTGATTATTTGAAGTAAATATGACAAAAATATTAGTGACAGGTACGGCGGGTTTTGTGGGCTTTCATTTAGTAAAACGGCTGGCAGAACAAGGGTATGAAGTCGTCGGATTAGATAATTTAAACGCTTACTACGACGTACAACTCAAACTTGACCGCCTTCGAGAAACAGGAGTTGACCCCTCTATAATTGAATATAAAAAGCTGATAACAAGCGACTTTTACCCAAACTATCGCTTTATTCAATTGAATTTGGAAGATACCCACGCCATAAATCACCTTTTCGATACAGAAAAATTTGACATTGTCTGTCATTTAGCAGCCCAAGCAGGTGTTCGCTATTCGATTGACAATCCGCAAGTTTATGTAGAAAGTAATATATTGGGATTTTTCAATATTATTGAAGGCTGTCGGCGACACAATATTAAACATTTAGTGTATGCCTCGTCGTCGAGTGTGTATGGCAATAGCATTGACACACCTTTTACGACTGACCAAAAAGTGGACAATCCGATTTCATTGTACGCTGCGACAAAAAAAAGCAACGAACTCATGGCCCATACCTACAGTCATTTGTTTCAATTGCCAACTACGGGACTACGTTTTTTTACTGTTTATGGCCCTTGGGGACGCCCTGATATGGCGTATTTTTCGTTTACGAAGGCCATTTTGCAAGGCAAGCCCATTAAAGTTTTTAATCATGGCAAAGTCAGCCGCGATTTTACGTACATTGACGACATTGTTGAAGGTGTTGTGCGGGTGATTGAAAAACCGTTTTTTAGTAAAAATACTGAGGGGTCTATTTTTTCTCAAAAAATGACAACCCACACATCCTCTTTTTATCGCATTTATAATATTGGCAATAATCAACCTATCGCCGTCGGCACATTTATCGAAACGATTGAAAAAGCGTTGAATAAAACGGCTATAAAAGAAATGCTGCCCATGCAAGCGGGTGATGTTGAAACAACCTTTGCCGACGTTTCTGAACTTGAACGTGATTTTAATTATCGTCCAAAAACATCATTAAGTGTTGGCATTCAAATATTTGTGCATTGGTATAAAAAATACTACAAGATTTGACCCCCTCAGTATCTTGTAAAAACTAGACGAATCAAGCACTTGAAAATCCACTTTTTAGACATCCTTAGGCACAACAAAGAGCAGCGTCAGGTGGCCATTAATGCCGCTTTTATGTTGATTATTCAAGCCTCTAACTACCTCGTTCCACTCATCACGTTTCCGTTTTTGATACGTACTTTGGGCATTGAAGGCTTTGGTTTAATGAGTTTTACACAAAATGTTTTTTCCTACTTTGAGCAATTCATGACTTACGGCTTTATGTTTACTGCCCCCAAAGATGTTGCCCAAAGTGTGGATGAAAAACCCCGACTGAATCAGCTTTTTCACATCATTTTTTATACTAAAATCTTATTATTTACCCTTTGTTTGGTTGTTTTGCTGCCTCTTTTTCTTCTGATTTCACGCTTGGCAGAAATTCAAACTTTAGCAGTTGTAGGATTAACAATTTTGTTAGCCAATTTACTTCAAATTGATTGGTTTTTTCAAGGCATCCAGCAGATGAAAAATATCACTTACGCCAATATTTTAGCGCGTTTTGTCTCCTTAATTCTTCTTTTTACTTTTGTGAAGACGCCAAACAACGTCGCCGAAGCCATTTTGGGGTTTACTGTGAGTCAAATTATTGCTAACGTCTTTCTTTGGATTTTGGCTTATCAGCGTTATGGTATCTCTTTTACACCCCCTCAGTATGAAGCCATAAAGAACCAATTGCGCGCTGGTTTTCCTATTTTCAGTTCTCAATTTTTAGTACGGTTTTACAGTGCCGACGTTAATTTAACACTACTTGGTTTTTTAACCAATAACTTAACGGTTGGGACTTATGCGCTATCCAACAAAATATTTTCGCTCGTAACCCTTACTATTTCGCCCGTCAGCACGGCACTTTATCCCTACTTGGCCAAGTTGTTTTCAAGCGACTATGGCGCATTTTGGCGTCAATTTCATCAAATTGTCCGCCTTTATGCCGTTATATACATGAGTTTAGCCATTGGTCTTTTTGTTTTTGCGGATAAAATTATTTATCTTATAAACGGGTCAGAAAATAGCAATGCAGCATTTATTTTGCAGCTTTTGGCGTTTTCGGTGGCCGTGTCGCCTTTTGGTTCACTCTTCGTTCAAACGCTTCTGCTGCACCAAAAAAATAAAAGTTTATTCTACATCAATGTGCTGCTCGTCATTCTAAATCTAGGTTCAGTTGTCCCGCTATTTTTTTATTTTAGAGAAATTGGTTTGGCTATTAACAGTATTTTGATACATTGGGTAATTTTTGGATTGCAGTATTATCTCGTTAAAAAAGCAAAAATTACGGCCTAAATATGCCACAATCACCTCAAATTACCGTTTTCACACCTACTTTCAACCGCGTTCACACCTTGCATCGCGTTTTTGAAAGTTTAGAAAAACAGACGTTTCGAGACTTTGAATGGCTGATTATTGACGATGGCTCAACTGACGACACGCACACCTTAGTAGCTACTTGGCAAACGACGGCGTTGTTTCAAATTCGCTATTGTTTTCAGAAAAACGGCGGTAAACACATCGCCCACAATACGGCACTTGATATTGCCGTAGGCACTTTTTTCATCGTGGCAGACTCTGACGATAGGTTTGTACCAGAAAGTTTGGCCGTTTTCTGGGCAACTTGGCAAGGCATACCTGACGCTGAAAAACCCGAATTTGCGGGCGTTTGGTCACTCGTGCAGGACGAAAATGGGAAGGTAGCGGGTCAACCTTTTCCGACCTCACCTTGGGACAGTTATTGGGTGGACAAATTGTATCGCCAAAATACAAACGGCGAACAGTGGCACATGCAACGCCTTGACATTTTGCGGCAATTTCCCTTCCCTCCCTTATTTGCAGGCGAGGGATTTTATATGTTAGAAAGTTTCGTTTGGAAAAAAATAAACGCCCGATACAAATATCGTTGTATCAACGAAGGTCTCCGAATCTATTACTCAACATCCGACGGGTTGATGAACAGCAAACCGCGCACAAAACGGCAACTTTGGCTATCCGATATGTCAAGCAAAGTTATTCTGGAAGCGCAACTAACCGAAGATATTCAATATTTTTGGCTAAGGCCAATTTGGTTTTGCAACTGGATGATTTACTACACCAAATACGCTTTTGCAACTGGGCATCACCTTACGGACATTTGGCAAAGTCTAAAATATGCCAACGTTCGCCTACTTTTTCTTTTATTTCTACCCATTTTTCCAGTAATTTGGCTGTATTCAACCCTCCGTCGATACATTAAAAAACAAGAAATCTGATGATTTTAAAATTATTTGCACTGCTACCAAGCTACTTTCGCCGTGCCGCCAAACGACCGAAACCCTTACGGTTTTTAATGGCCAATTTTCTACTTCTAACGGGTTTAGGTCGTTTTCTAACCTTCCGCGTTCAAGATTTTAGGCTACGTTTCTACCCTTCCTCACTGTCAGCTGCTTTATGGGAAAACCCCCACGACCGCCATGACGATGAGACAATTATTCATGGACTCCTCCAAAAAGGCGATACTTTTATTGACGTTGGCGCCAATATTGGCGCTTTGTCTATAACCGCCGCCTTAGCCGTCGGCGAAACAGGCCGTGTACTGTCTATTGAGCCACATCCTCGAATTTTCAAGTATTTAGAAGGCAATTTGGCTCTGAACAATGTGAAAAACTGTCAACTCGTCAACGTTGCTCTTGGCGACCACGTCGGTACGGTACGTTTTTCAGACCGCAGATTTACGGATGACCAAAATAGCATTGGTTTTGCTAAAAATCAGAAAGGTGGTGTGGACGTGCCACTGCAATTATTGGATGATTTGACAGGGCATTTTCCGACAATCCACGTCCTTAAAATTGATGTTGAAGGCTACGAATTTTTCGTTCTGAGAGGCGCAAAACACACATTGTCTAAAACCAATACGCTCTTTTTTGAGTCTTATGACCCTACTTTTAAGCAAAATGGCAGCTCATGTGCCGAAATTTTCGCTTTCATCGAAAAGCAAGGTTTCACAATTTATCAACAGCAAAACGGCATTTGGCAACCCATAGAACATGGTTACGTGTCGAATATCGTTGAAAATTTATTGGCACAACGCACGCTCAGCACCCCCTCAGTATCAAAAGCTTAAAATCATGCTTTTCACCATTTTCACGCCTACTTACAACCGCGCACACACTATAAAACGCGTTTTCGAGAGTTTGAAAAACCAAACCCTGCGCGATTTTGAATGGCTCATCGTGGATGATGGCTCAACCGACGGCACAGAAAGGCTCGTCGAATCATTTATCGGCGCGGCAGACTTTCCAATACACTATATTTTTCAAGAAAATCAAGGCAAACATATCGCTATCAATCGTGGGGTGCAAGCCGCAAACGGCGACTTGTTCCTCACCCTCGACTCGGACGACGCTTGCTTACCTGAGGCTTTGATGGTGCTAAAAAAGTATTGGTTCGGGATTCCAACTGCACAACGTAAGGGTTTTTGCGGCGTGGCGGCGCGCTGCCAATATCAAAATGGTCAGCCTGTTGGTAAAAAAGCGATTCCTAACCACGGAATTGCAGATATGAGTTCCCTAGATTTGCGCTACCTTCATCGGATAGACTACGAGATGTGGGGCTTTATTTGCACCAACATACTGAGGGGGTATCCGTTTCCCGAAAATATTAAAAACACGACTGTTCCAGAAGGACTCGTGTGGACACAAATCGCGCAGCGGTATAAAACGCGGTTTGTCAACGATTTTCTGCGTATTTATTTTGTAGAGAACAATCACGAATCGCTCATTCACTTTTCAGGGTCTATACAGAGCCGCAATTTCAACGGCTCTATTCTCTATTATCGCCAAGTATTGAACACACACTTACCTTATTTTTTCAACGCCCCGTTGACTCTTTCAGCCGCTTGCGCCCATTACATTCGCTTCTCTTTTAAAGAAAAAATACCATTTATTGAACAAATAAAGCGCATTGAAAATTGGCAGGGCCGTCTTCTCTATACATTCATTTTACCCTTGGGTGTGCTTTTATTTTGGCGCGACCGCTTCAGATAAAAATTGACGAACGCCTATAAAACGTTTGAAAATCAAATATTATGACTTTACGTATCGGATATATTGTTGACACACTTATGGCAATCATTATTTTTTGTGTTGCCTTAAATGGAATAAATTTTATATACCATCTCAAAGACATCTCCATTACCTCATCGCTCATGGGCTGCACTTGCTTCATCGGCGTCTATTTGTTGTGGCAACCTATTTCAATTCCTAACATTAGCTTTCAATTCTGGACACTTTTCAGCATCGCGTACTTCGTCATTTCCTACATTACTTTCTTCATTTATCAAGAAATACACCCCAAAATAGACTTTGTTTATGCTGTCAGAACCTATTTCTATAACCTCATTATTATTGCCACGGTCTATCGTTACACCCTATTTTGCATTCAGCGCAACCGCTTTGAATGGCTCATAAACTTACTTACCCTCACCTTTATTGTAGGTAGTTTAACCGTTATTTTCGCCATTCCGCTTGGTTTTTATACCTTTTCATACGCCGTGTCACCACCTTACTTATCTCTTGACCGTTTTGCGGGTATCTATTTCAATCCTAATTCAGCAGGCTTTATTGCCAATATAACAACAATTTTAGGTTTAGCAACCTTGCTGCGTACCGATAGCAATAAAGCTCTGGGTATTATAGGTGTACTTGTCGGTGTTATTACGATGGTTGTCAGTTTTTCAAAAACGGCTATCCTCATTTTCATCGTTCTAATATTGATACTCGCATTGATTTATACCATCACCTACAAAAATATAGACCGCCAAACGCGTCGCATTGCCAACGTTCTTTTTATCTTTATTTTGTATGGTTTAGTCCAATTAGGCGTTTTTATTGGCGTTTATTTTAATGACTTAACGCGCAGTCAACAGGAGCGTATTACGCAAATTGGGACAATTTTAAGCGGGAAAGGCGATAAAAGCAGCACGAGCAATCGAGCAGAATTGGCGGAGTTGGGTATCCGAAAAATCGAGGAACGCCCCATTTTAGGCTCTGGTCTGTTTAGTTTCGTCCAACTTTTAGAAGCAGGTAGCGAAACGGGCGACGATGTAGGCGTCCACAATATTTTCCTACGCGTTTGGGGTGAAGCGGGTATTTTACCATTCGCCCTTTTTGTGGGCTTTTTTGGCGTCTCTTTTTGGTATGCCTCGCAGATTCCAACGGCTTGGCTACGCTTTTTGAGCGTGAGTTTACTATTTACCTTGGCTTTTTTTGGCTCTACCAACCACAATTTACTAGAAGATAATATTTGCGGATTGATTACTAGTCTCATTTGTGGTTGTTTGGTGGCCCAATCCAGCTCTAAAAACGAAGCAGCTACATTATGATTCTTTTTGTTATTTATAGTTTAGGAAGAGGCGGGGCGGAGCGTGTTGTGGTACGTATGGCCAATTATTGGGCAGAGAACGGACGCGAAGTGGGCGTTTTAACCTTCAACACACAGCCGCCGCAGTACGATTTACATCCAAACGTGCGCCTAGTTCAAGCAGACATTGACGCGCCTTCGGCAAATATTTTTGCGGCACTCCTCAACAACCTCAAAAGGCTTTGGATACTGAGGGGATGGTTTAAAACACTTGCGCCTACAGCAGTTATTAGTTTTACCGAAGAAGTGAATGTTGTGGTTAGTTTAGCCGCTATTGGCCGCCATTTTAGGCTTATTTTATCCGACCGCATTCATCCTGACTGGTTTGGGAAACGACCAATTTGGCAGTTTTTGAAAAGAAAAAGCTATGGTTTAGCCGATGTTTTGGTCGTTCAAACCCAAAACGTCCGAACGGCTTACACGGATTTTAAAGTCCCCATAACCGTGATTAACAATCCTCTATTACCCGCCCAAAAACAGGTTGTTGACTATGAGAAACGAACAATTATAGCCGTAGGACGACTAGACGCGCAAAAAAATTTTTCCTTACTTATTCAAGCATTCAGCCAATTAGAAGCCACGGGTTGGACGCTCCAAATATTCGGAGAAGGCCAAGAAAAAGCGGCACTAAACGCCTTAATCGTTGAGAAAAAACTGGAAAAACAGATAATACTCAGAGGAGCAACCAACAAGATTTTTGAGGAAATGACGCAATCATCCGTTTTTGTACTGTCTTCTCTCGCCGAAGGTTATCCAAATGCTTTGATAGAAGCCATGTCAGTTGGTTTGGCAGTTGTCAGTACAGATTGCCCAAGTGGTCCTGCTGAGATTATTCAACATGGAAAAAATGGTTTGATAGTTCCTAATAATAATTCAGAGGCACTTACTATTGCCTTGCAAACACTCATAAACGCACCTAAACTTCGCCAAACGCTTGGCCAAAATGCTATCGAAATTAGTAAAAAGTTGGATGTGTCCGCAATAATTAAACAGTGGGAATGCCTATTAAAATAATATTATAAGTGCTTGGACAAAATTACTTGATAGTTACTGGCTCTTTCTCGCTACGCTCGAAAATCGCCCTTTAAAGGACTTTTTTAGGGCGAGCGTGTATTT
>JAYSRS010000332.1:0-4532 GCA_043720935.1 Saprospiraceae bacterium | reverse complement strand
ACGCGAAATAAATAAAAGCGTATTTTCATACGCACTGTTTTTCGCTGCGCGAAAAACAGTGCGTATGAAAATACGCATTTATTTATTTCGCGTTACTTATAGAAAAAAATCAGTGTAAATCAGTCGCATCTGTCTAATCAGTGGCCCATTGCGTAACATCAGTAAAATAGAGATTCCTTCTGAATAACAAAAAACACGCAGCAAAACCTACACCTCGAAATTTGAAAGCTGAAATTTGAAATCGCTCATCGGTGCATTATCCTGCGCTTTTTGAACCTCAGCAAAATAGTGATTTTTTGACCGCGTTTTGCTTTTAATACCGTTAAAAATAATAACAGGATTTGGCAATTTTCGGCCATCGGCAAACTCCGAGACCGTTGCCAATTCCGATTTTTTGGTCATGCCCGAACGAACGACGAATAACGTAATATCGACAAATGATTTCAACGACAAAGCATCTGATACCAAGCCTATCGGCGGCGTATTGATAAGCACATAATCGAAGTTAACAGTCAAATAGTTGAGCAAAAAAGCAATTTTATCGCCCATGAGTAGCTCCGAAGGGTTCGGCGGCACGTCGCCGTTGTGGATATAAAACAAGTCGCGGTGCATTCCCGACGGCTGAATGACCTCATGCGGATACATATCTGGCATAGCTGCAAAACGCGCAACGCCATTTTTTTTGTTGAGCAAAGGAAAGCTTGAAAAAAGGTTCGGTTTTCTCAAATCAAGATTGATAATCACCGTTTTTTTGTTGGCTACGGCGAGGCTCATCCCCAAATTGAGCGTGATAAAGTCTTTGCCTTCGCCGCTTGTTGCCGATGTTATGAGCAAAACTTTGGCTTTTGTGGCCGTATTATTCTCGTTGCCCACAAACTGCAAATTGCTGCGAAGCGAGCGAAATGCCTCCGAAAGAGCCGTGTGATTGCCACCTTGAAGAGCCCAATTATCCGCCGTATTACTAAACGGAATGCGCGCCAAAATCGGCATGGCAGTTTTAGACGTGATGTCGGTTTCAGTTTGAACGGTGTTGACGACCAAGCCTTGCAAAATCACAAAAACCAAACTACAAAACAGCCCCGCTCCGAGTGCTAAAATGTACAAAACCGATTTTCCCCTACCCGTCGGCGTTTCGCTAATCATCGGGCGGTCAATCACACGGGCATCTGTAATCGCTCCCGCGAGGGAAATTGTCGTTTCTTCTTGCTTTTGCAAGAGGAATAAATACAAACCTTCTTTGATATTTTGCTGGCGTTTGATGTCCGTCAATTCGCGTTCATTGCGTGGCGTTTTGCTTAGTTTATTCGTAAATTGAGCGTTTTTTGACTTATTTTGTGCCAATAACGCGGCATTTTCTTGTTTTACGCGGCCAATATTGCCAATAATTGCCCGTTTGACTGACACGATTTCGGATGACAAATTCTTCAACGTCGGGTTATTATCCCCCGCCACTTTTGCCAATCGGTTGCGCTCCAACACCAACTTATTGTAGCTGTCAATCTGACTTTGGAGGCTCGTGCTTTTTAATTCTAAATTCGTTGGCAACAAGTCAAAATTGAGGTCGAGCTTCGTCAAAACGGCTTCAATGCTCGTCAATAAGGAATTTTGAACCTCCAATTTCACTACTTCGCTGTCGTATTCGCCGAGGCGATTAAAGAAATACGTAATGTCGGTTTGCGATTCCGCCGTCATACCTTCTCTGATTTTGTAAGACTCGACGTTTTGCTCAACGCCCGACAATTCCGCCGTCAAGGCTTGCAAACGCTTTTCAATAAACGTCAATGTATTTTCACTCACTTCGCGTTTGTCGGCCAAGTTTGACGCGTTATATATGTCAATCATTTTTTGCAGAATCGCTTGTGCTTTTTCGGGACTTTTGGTCAACATCGTCGGTTCGACCATGTTTGATTCCTTTTTTGGCAACACAATATCAATGGATTTGATGATGTCACGGGCCGCTTTTTCCGTGCCATTACAGACAATTACCAAGTCTTTATCGTCCGTTGCTTTCGGATTTGTGCTTTTATTGATTAAAAAAGTGCCGTAAGCATTCGTTAGTGTATTACCAAAAATACCGTTTTGTGTTGAACCATCGGGCAACGTCATGTCGAACGTTCTTTCAGTTAAAATACTGAGGGGGGCCTGAAAAGATTGCATCGTATCGGTCAACATAAAACTATCTATGACAATCGGCGTCGTTGCCCCATAAATTTCTTGTTTTTTGAAGGCTTGCTTCTTAAAAATGTTGCGGTCGAGCTTCAATTCTCTAACGACTTGCTCAATGACGGTGTGCGACGTCATAATGATTGATTCGTCGGTCAATATCTTTTTATTACCCCCCAAATCCAATTCTTTAGCAATCAAATCGGACGCCGTAACGCCGTGATTGCTTTTTTCATCCTTCATCAAAATCGTGCTTTTGACTTCATAAATCGGCACTTGATTTTGCGCGTACAACCAAGCAATGCCTAGAGAAAACAATGGGCAAACCGCAAAAAGATACCAAAATCGCTTGATGCGTTGGAAAATTTCCCGAAGGTCAATGCCTTGTTCTGTTGATTTTGTTTGTTTGTTGCTTGTGTAGTTTGACATGATGTTTGTTTTTAAATCGTTTTAAAGTATAGTGTTAGTTTCTAGTGTATTTCCTCATTGCAGTATTTACTGAATTGCATGTTTACTGAAATAAGTGCGAAATACTGAGGGGGGGGTTGTTTTGTCGTGGTTTTTGTCATTCAGAAGGAATCTCTATTTTGTGTGTTGTCCTAACGAATTTTGTTATTCAGAAAAAAGCTCTATCTTTAAATTTTCTAAGGCATTCTCTACATTTAAGATTTTTTTACTTCTACACACAAGATAGAGATTCCTTCTGAATGACAAAAAATACGACAAAAAACACGACAAAAACGAGATACCTACAACAACCTACTTCTTCAATAAAATAAGCACCGTAATAACCGCCGACACCGCCGACAAACCCGCTGAACTCCACGTGACGTATTTGTTCGCGGGGTCGTTGACCGTTCCTTTTTTGCTTTTTTTCGGGTCAATGTAAACGACATCGTTTGGATGCAAAAAATAGTAAGGAGAAGTGAAAAAATCGGGTGTTTGCAAATCAATTTTCACCGAATTGACTTTGCCGTTTTCCTCTCTGACCACCATAACGCGTTGACGGTCGCTGTACGATGTAAAATCACCCGCCAAACCAATCGCTTCTAATACCGTCACGCGTTCCGAGTTTATCGTAAAAATGCCCGCTTTGGCAACTTCACCCAAGACAGTTATCTTGAAATTGACGCGGCGAATATTGATTGACGGCTCTTTGATGTACGGTTTTAGTTTTTCAACCAAAAAATCGCGCAATTGAGCAATCGTTTTTTTTGACGTCGAAATTTTACCCAAAACAGGATAACTAATATCGCCATTACTGTCCACCAAAAAACTTGCAAGCGGCGATTCGGGCTGCACTTGCCCCGTAACCCGCATATCGAGCAAGTTAAACGGCACAGCTAATTGTGGGTCGAGGCAACTGACGGTGATAGACAAAGCGTCATTTGGCTGAATCGGCACATCTACGTTTTTATTGACACTTGTCGTCGGCAATTCCGTTAGAGGCTTCTCCCCTTTTCTGAATAAAATTAGGTCTTTGTAAGGAATACAAGAAGACGTAGAAATAAATATTAATAATGTAATTAATCTGTAAATCATTGTAATGGTTAGTTTTCTCGTAAAAACAAAGGACAGCGTTTCAGTTTGAAACGAAGCTGTTTGCAAATTTTTAATCCTTAATTTTTAATCCTTAATTTAAAAAAGTGTAGGGCTTCGCCGTTCATGTGTCTAGGACACACGTTGCTGATTTGAAAAAATCAACACGCTTTTATGCTTAAAAAGTGGGGGAATCACGACGGTTTGGGCCGCAAAGAGCGCATTGTTCAGTACCGCAGTACTAAAATCGGTTGTCAATACAGTCTTAATTGATGCTATTTAAGTTTAAATTCATAGTCAATGTTTGTCTCTCTCATAAGTACGTACACGCACACTGTTGCTTTCTCAAATTAGCGATATGAAGATGGCTAAAAAATTATATGTTGTAAAAAGTAAGTTTTGTTACATAGTTGTTTACTATCCATAAACAACTACGATAGCACAAAGATAAGTAATTTCTACCTTTTTCTCATAAAAAATAGCCGTAAAATCAGAAAATACTACAATTAAGGTAGCAAATAGATAAAGCAAAATCCTGTGTAATAAGGTATTTGACCACAGAATTGTGAGATTAAAACGGAACACCTAAGCCCTTTGACTGGCATTTTAGGGGTTTATACTGAGGGGGTGTTCAAGAGCAACGTTTAGGAATTTTTAAAAAATTCCTAAACGTAATGCGCTTCTATATATTAACGTGTACGCTATCAACTGAACGTGTACGCTATCAACTGATAACTGATGTTACGCAAGCCCGATAGAGTCGAGCGTTGATTAGTTATATCCTAAATGCGGCGTAGCTGCAAAATCTCGGTAATGCTCAAGCAACAACG
>JAYSRS010000331.1:0-4537 GCA_043720935.1 Saprospiraceae bacterium | reverse complement strand
TTTTGAGTAACTCAAAACCCAAAACTCAAAACCCAAAACTTATTTTATTGCTTATTCAACGCCCAATCATAATCCATGTAATCCAAATCGGCGTTAGCCTCTAGTTGTGTCGTTGAATAGCGATTTAAGAACGCAATTACTGAGGGGGCTGTTTTTTTGAAATCTCCTGCAAACCAGTTAAATATTTTACTCATGTTTCCTTTCTTCGACGACGTGATTTTATTACGAATGCCGTCATTTATAAACTCCTTTGCCGCAGCGTCGAGTTGCGCGTCGAGTTTATCGGCGATAAAGGCTTCTTGTTGCAATTTTGGACAACTAGCACTTGCACAATTGACGGCAAAATGAATGCGTGGGTCGTCGTATTTAGGCCGTAAAATGCCGTGTTCGATGTTGTTCAAATTGTAAGTTTTTCCTTCAATTTTAATAAAATCAATCGCCCACGTATCACTCACGAACGGAATACCTTTTTTGATGTCTTTAATACTCTTGACAGGATAATAATTGCATATTAGCTTGATGGTGAACGCATTATACGCATTTATCCAATAAGCCATCTGCTCATTTCGGTTCCAATTCTTATCGCTCGGATGATTTTTTGACAACAAATCAAGGTATTTATTAAACGCCACGCTGTCTTTGATGAAGCCTTCGTAATTCACAAAACCTTCTTTATTAACATATTGCCGCAATAGGCTGTCGAACAAAGCATGGCTAATCGGTTTGGACTCTGAATTATAATTTTTAACTTTAAAACAAGCCGTTATTGAAGTCGCAACAAGGGCTAAAAGCATGATTTTTAAGAAACGCATTATAGAATGATGAATTAGAAATGATGAACGATGAATTGATGTTTTATCCACGGATAACCAACACCTTTAAATACGAGGAAAACGCTTTTTTAGATTTGAAAAGACAAAAATACTGAGGGGGTATCACGAAAGTTTCACACCTACAAAATGACCCACTGATTGGATGGATTGAACTGATTTACACAGATTTCGAGTGAAAAATCTGTAAAAATCAACCAAATCACTCCAATCAGTGGGCCATTTTGTAGGTGTGAAATATTCTATTTTCAATGTTTCCAAAACAAATGGACACGGCGTTTGACATCTTCTCTAACATTAAAATAGAACAAATAAAGGTCGCCAATGTGATAATTCGGTTGTGTCTTCTGTGTGAAATTGCGCTTTTATTTTTTCCGTGTGCCTTATTTAGAAACCGCCAGTAAGGAATGGTAAAGCATACTGCAAAATGAATAACAACCCAACGACTAGAACCAGTTTTGCGTATTTGCGACGCGGCTCTTTATCTCGGATGGCTTGAATGGCATTGACCACACTGACGAGTAAAAAACCAACGCCTACAGCAACTAACAATATACCTACCGTAGCCAATCCATTGCTACCCAAAGCACCCAAAAGCAGCACAATCCCGCCTACAGTTAGTGCAATCAGACCAACGGCAAACCGATTGACAGCCCGCCGCGTCCATTTGTTTGACGGGTGGCTTAGCGGAATTTTTTTCCTAATCACGCTGCCATCCTCGTCGATTTCTTCTATCGAGTCCGCCCTGACATCGGGGTTTTGCAAGCGTTCGTAGCGACGCTGTTCCCACTCGCTGATTTTGTTGCGATTAACAAAATAGCTAACAATGCCGAGCGTCAAGATGCCTAACCATATCGTGCCTTGCAAAAAAGAAACGAGTAAAACGCCCGCAATGACGGCTAAAATGACAGAAAAAATACGCCTTCTACGCGCCGCTTTTTTCGCTTTATCAGCATCGGTATCCCCCTCAGTAAAAGGGCGATTTTTACGATTTTTCTGACCTTTTTTAAGGGAAAATCGCTTTTTTTCAACAATTCCGAAGCGTTCGAGTGAATTTTCAGCAGGAAAATGACGGCGGTCTTTGGCCCAAATAGCGGTTGCTGAATGGGCGGTTTTAGCCTTTGGCGCGGCAATATTGGCGTTTGAAACCATCGGTAAAAACGACAAACAGGCGCATAAAAACCAGTGGTAGATTGTGTTTTGCATGACGAAAATAACGGTTTTGAAGTGAATTTAATGCATTTTTCAATGACGTAATGGGCCACTAATTAGAGGGATGCGGCTGATTTACATTGATTTTTTCGGCAAGGGCTTTACAAAAAAAGAATCAGAGTAAATCAGTCGTATCAGCCTAATCAGTGTGCCATTACGTAACATCACAAATTAGGTGAAGCAAAAAACCACATAATTATTGAAAAAGCATTTATTTTTCTTGGAAAATATTAAAACGACCTAATTTCGCCCCATGATAATTCAAAAATCCGTTCAAGAAATTCTCGATGTCGTGCGCATCGAAGACATTGTAGGCGACTTCGTGACCCTCAAACGCAAGGGCGCGAACATGGGCGGCCTGTGTCCGTTTCACAACGAAAAAACACCGTCGTTTAATGTGAGTCCCGTTCGTAATATTTTCAAATGTTTTGGTTGCGGTGAAGGTGGCGATTCGGTCAGTTTTTTAATGAAACATGAGAATATTAGCTATCCCGAAGCCTTAAAATACATTGCTAAAAAATACAATATTCGCGTTGAAGAAACCGAAGTTTCGCAAGAGTTTGTGGCTGAAAAACAGTTGGCTGATTCGTTGTATATTGTCAATGAACGCGCGCTGATTTTTTTCCAAAACCAACTCTTTGAAACCGACAAAGGCAAAAGTATTGGCCTAAATTACTTCAAATCGCGTGGTTTTCGGGAGGAAACCATCAAAAAATGGGGTTTGGGCTTCACGTCCGACGCGCCCGATGCCTTGACAAAACAGTTAATTTCAGAGGGCTATAAAAATGACCTGCTCAATAAGTTGGGGCTAACAAGTTCCTACGGACGCGATTTTTTTAGAGGCCGCGTGATGTTTACAATTCATGGATTGACGGGCAAACCGATTGCTTTTGCGGGTCGGATTATGGCTAAAGATGTCAACGCACCTAAATATATCAACTCGCCAGAAACCGAAATTTATACCAAAAGTCGAGTGCTTTACGGCATGTTTCACGCCCGAAAAGCGATTCAAAAAGCGGACGAATGTATCTTGTGTGAAGGCTATACGGACGTGATTTCGTTGCACCAATCGGGCATTGAAAACGTTGTGGCGTCGTCAGGAACATCGTTGACGGTTGACCAAATACGTCAGATTAAACGGTTTACGCCAAATATAAAAATATTATATGACGGTGATGCGGCGGGTGTGAAAGCGGCTTTGCGCGGCTTAGATATGGTGTTGGAAGAAGATATGAACGTGCGTGTTGTGTTGTTGCCCGACAAAGAAGACCCCGACAGCTACGTGCAACGCGTGGGGGCAACGGCTTTTCAAGAATTTATTGACAAACAGGCGAAGGATTTTATCTTATTCAAAGCCCAACTCTTGATGCAAGATGCGGCGGGTGACCCGATAAAAAAATCGAAGTTGATAAAGGACATCGTGTTGAGTGTGTCTAAGATTCCCGACCCCGTCAAGCGTCAATTATACATTAGAGAATGTGCCGCTTTGATGCACGTCGAAGAAGGGATTTTGGTGGGCGAAACGGGCAAATTAGTCCGTAAAAGCATGGACGACCGACAACAACGCGGCAGTGCTGCCCCTGCCCCCTCAGTATCGGACGATGTGGCACAACCTACTGACAATCATCGGGTTATAGAAGAAAAATTTGGTGCAATTAAAACCCCTGTCGTTAGCGGAAACGCCGATTTTCAAGAGCGCGACATTGCTAGAATCTTGATTGCAAGCGGTGGTGAAATGTACAATGAAGCACAAGGGATTTCGGTAGCCGCCTTCGTTTTATCGAACATCGAAGATATTTTACAAGACTTCGACAACCGCGTGTATCAACGCGTCGCACAAGAAGCGGCGGCTTTCGTTCAACAAAACAGGCCCCTCAGTATTCAGCACTTTTTGACCCATGAAATGAAAGAAATTCGGGATTTGGCGGCAACCGTTTTGACTTCCGAACACAATTATTCAGAGAATTGGGAAGCCAAATTCAACCGTCCGCTTGAAACCCAAAAAGCCCCCGATTTGAATTTCACACGCGACAGTGAGCAAGCGTTAAAGCGTTTTCGCTTGAAAAAAATCATGCGTCTCTGTGAAACCAATCAAGAAATGGTCAGAAAAACGAGCGACGCGGGAGATATTTCGGCGATGATGACGCATTTGAAAATTCAAAAAAAGTTGATTGAAATGCGGAATGTGTTGGCGGGAGAGTTGAATACAGTGATTTTCAAGTAATTTTTTGAAAATAGCAGCCCTCAGTATTTTAGCCGATTTTAGGGTATTTTAAAGGCACTCTATCAATTTTGTATTGATTTTTCACTTATAGGTAAATAATTTATGTGTCTCTACATTGAACTACTACACATTTCAATGTGTTTTTATTTTTGTTTAAATATTTTTTTTATTTTAAGGAACGTGAAATAAATAAAAGCGTATTTTCATACGCACTGTTTTTCGCTGCGCGAAAAAGGCGTGCGGGAAAAAATCTATCGGAGGCAGCTTGTTT
>JAYSRS010000330.1:0-13428 GCA_043720935.1 Saprospiraceae bacterium | reverse complement strand
GGAAGTTTTTGTATGGTATCAACTACGAATTTGCCAAATACAACAACCGCACTTTGCGCACTATAAACGTGCGCGATTCGGTCGTAAAAATCAATTATGCGTCGGCTTTTTCGATGAATAAATACGGTAGTTTTGCCCAAGTGAGCCGTCAATTAGCGGGCGATAGACTGACGCTTTCGGGCGGTTTGCGGCTTGATGGTAACGATTACAACGCCTCAATGCAAAACCCGTTGAACCAATTGAGTCCGCGTTTTTCATTGTCTTACGCACTCACGCCGCAGATGTCATTCAACGCCAATACAGGCATTTTCTATCAATTGCCACCTTACACCACTTTGGGCTATCAACAGAATCAAGTCTTTGTAAATCAAGCGAATATGCAATACATAAAAGCGGAACACGTCGTAGCAGGCTTTGAATTTAACACCACATTCGATTCAAAAATCAGCATTGAAGGCTATTTTAAAAACTACAAAAACTATCCGTTTTTAACTCGAAACCAAGTGTCTTTGGCTAATCTCGGTGCAGATTATGGAGCCATTGGCAACGAACCTGCCACATCAACGTCGAAAGGCCGCACGTATGGCATTGAATTTTTATTTCAACAACGCTTGTACAAAGGCTTTTATGGCATTTTTGCTTATACGTATGGCCGCTCAGAATTTACGGATGGCAAAGGCAATTACGCCCCGTCGGCTTGGGATTCGCGGAATATTGCGGTCGCTACTTTGGGCTATCAGTTCAAACGGAATTGGGAAGTCGGCGTGAAATACCGAGCGTCGTCGGGCTTGCCTTATACACCCGATTTAGAAACGTCGAACCAAGTCGCGCTTTGGCAAGCAAACGGCAAGGCAGTTCCCGATTATTCAAGGCTTAATACGCAGCGAACGGGCAATTTTAACACGTTTGATTTTAGGGTTGATAAAAAATGGTATGGCAAAAAAGCAACGTGGAATGTATATTTCGACATTCAAAACACGCTCGGCGCATCTATAGTTGTTCCTCAAACGGTCTTGAATCGGCCTGTTGATGCCAATAAAAGGCCGATTGCCGAAGCCAAAATTTTCAAAGACGCCAACGGTGTTGAGCGTTATGAAACAAAGGTTTTGGACAATAAAACAGGCAATGCAACGCCGAGTATTGGTTTGCAAATTGATTTTTAAGGATTTTTTTTATAAACGCATTTTGCACGACATGGGCCACTGATTGGGCGGATTGAGCGGATTTACACTGGTTTTTAGAAGAAAATCAGTGTAAATCCGCTCAATCAGCCCCATCAGTGGCCCATATTTTTATGAAAAGGTCAAAAATACTGAGGGGGTATAAAATGAGCATCACCAAAAATTAATTGGACAATCTGAAAATTAATTGGCTAATTTATGGCTAATAATTGGCTAATTTTAAAATTAATTGGCTAATTTGCGGCTAATAATAGGATAATCTAAAAGATAAGTGTAATGGAATCAAAACTCGCATTCGATTTTTTAACGCAACAAGCGGTGCTACGTAAAATTGCCGCAATCGACGCTTTTCAAAGCCGTTTTCAAATAGAACAAGAAGAAGAAAAAGCATTTTTAAAGGAAATGCAACGGCAGACGATGTTGGAAAGTACAGGTTCTTCAACTCGTATTGAAGGCTCAACTTTGACTAATAATGAAGTAGAATCGGTACTTAAACACATGAAAATAACGCAGTTAAACTCTCGTGATGAACAAGAAGTTGTGGGTTATTACGAAGTATTGACGCTGATTCTTGATAGTTTTAAGAATATTCCGTTGTCTGAAAATTACATCGGTCAATTGCACGGCTTGCTTTTACGGCACAGTGCGAAGGATCAAAGGCATCGCGGGGCGTACAAGGCATTGAGTAATCAAGTCGTCGCAGGGCCAGTCGGCGGTAAAAAAAGTGTCATTTTCAATACAACATTGCCGCATTTGACACCTGCGGCGATGCAAGATTTGGTCAATTGGACAAACAAGACTTTTGACGCCGACGCCTTGCATCCGTTGTTGACAATTGCCGTATTTGTCTATGAATTTTTATCAATTCACCCTTTTCAGGACGGAAACGGGCGTCTGTCGCGCCTTTTGACGACCCTACTTTTATTGAAAAACAAATATGATTTCGTCTTGTATGCCTCTTTTGAAAACTTAATCGAAGAACGTAAAAAAGAATATTATCGCGTTTTGATTGACGGACAGCAAAAACGCGGACAAGCCGATAAAGAAGAAATCATTGAACAATGGGTGTTGTTTTTTCTTGATTCGTTAGTAACACTTACGCAACGACTTATCGAAAAAAGAAAGGCTTATTTTGCAACAAAAGACTATCTCAACGACCGTCAAAAACAAGTGTTAGAAACACTGAGACAAAATAGCCCTGCTCAATTAAGCGATATTCACCAAATATTGCCGCATATTCCACGGGCAACACTCAAACTTGACATTAGTATTTTGGTTGAAAAAAGACTACTCACGCAAGTAGGTAAAGGCCGAGGCGTGCGTTATTTTGCTCTAACGGACGCAGAGATTTAATAATTTTTCATCCAAAAAAGATACACCTTTTAAATAATAAACGTACTTTTGCGCCGCTTTTTGGACAGAAAAGCAATATATAGCGAATTTTTTGGACTCTTTTTTGACAATAGTAAATTCGGCTCTATAAAGGCTTTGGTTTTTAGAAAAGTAACACTTCTATCGAAAACCAAATTTTCTAAAACATCATTTCCAAATTCATCAAAATTTTATTCGTATGCCACCTTGTGTAGCGGCCCCTCAGTAAATAGTGATAAGTTATAAGTGATGAGTGATAAGTTGTGCAATAGATTGGCTATGAACTATTTACACAACTTATCGCTCATCACTTATAACTTATCACTCCTTCAATACTGAGGGGGTAACTTTTTTCCAAAATGAGTGAAAACGAATGCAACGTTTTGAGCTTACATATATACGTGTAAGCGTTAGCCAATTCATCATTTATCATTCATAACTCATCATTAATTCAAAATTTAATTAATAAATAAAAATGGCAACAGATTTAAAATACACGCGGAATATCGGCATTGCGGCACATATTGACGCAGGTAAAACAACGACAACCGAGCGTATCCTTTATTATACAGGTATCTCTCACCGCATCGGTGAGGTGCACGACGGCGCGGCGACGATGGATCACATGGCGCAAGAGCAAGAACGTGGTATCACGATTACGTCGGCAGCCACTAAAACCAAATGGTTTTGGCGCGGCGACGAGTACCCAATGAACATTATTGACACGCCAGGCCACGTTGACTTTACGGTTGAAGTAAACCGTTCATTGCGCGTTTTGGATGGTTTGGTGTTTTTGTTTTCAGCAGTTGATGGCGTTGAGCCGCAATCTGAAACAAACTGGCGTTTAGCGGACGGCTATCGCGTGCCGCGTATCGCTTTCGTTAATAAAATGGATCGTGCAGGTGCTGATTTCTTTGATGTTGTTAAGGACATGAAAGCAAAATTGGGTGCTAATGCCATTCCGTTGCAAGTGCCAATTGGTGCGGAAGAAAAATTCATCGGCGTTGTGGACATCGTTATGAACAAAGCGATTGTTTGGAACGAGGCTGACCAAGGTATGACGTTCAATGAAGTGCCAATTCCAGAAGATTTGATAGAAATTGTTGCCGAAACACGCGCTCAATTGATTGAAGAAGTAGCGGGTTATAGCGACGCTTTGATGGAAAAATACTTTGAAGACCCAGAATCAATTACGTTGCAAGAATTGCAAGACGCCATCCGTTTGGCCGTTATTGACATGAAAATGACGCCCGTCATGTGCGGTTCGGCCTTCAAAAACAAAGGTGTACAGGCTTGTTTGGATGCCGTTTGTGCGTATTTGCCATCGCCTTTGGACGTTGAAGCGATTAAAGGAACAAATCCAGATACAGAAGCGGAGGAATTGCGCGCACCAGATGTGAAAGCACCTTTTGCAGCGTTGGCGTTTAAGATTGTGGCTGACAAATTCGTTGGTCGCTTGATTTTCTGCCGCGTTTATTCAGGTCGTTTGGAGTCGGGTTCTTATATTTTGAACACGCGGACGGGTAAGAAAGAACGCGTTTCGCGTATCTTCCAAATGCACGCTAACAAGCAAATTCCAATTGATTTCCTTGAAGCAGGGGACATTGGTGCGGTTGTCGGTGTGTCGGACATTCGTACAGGCGACACGTTCTGCGCGATGGAACACCCGATTGTTTTGGAATCAATGACGTTCCCAGAACCCGTTATCTCGTTGGCGGTTGAGCCGAAAACGCAGAAAGACATGGACAAAATGGGTATGGCGTTGAACAAATTGTCGGATGAAGACCCGACTTTCAAGGTTAAATACGACCAAAATACGAATCAAACAATTATCTCAGGTATGGGTGAGCTTCACTTAGAGATTTTGGTTGACCGTATGAAACGTGAATACGGTGTTGAGTGCAATCAAGGTGCGCCGATGGTAAATTACAAAGAGGCATTGACGCAAACCGTTTCGCACCGCGAGAAGTTGAAAAAACAATCAGGTGGTTCGGGTTTGTACGCCGACATGGAATTCACTTTGGGCCCTGCGGACGAAGAATTTTTGCAATCAGACGACTTCAAATTGGGCAAAAAACGCCTTCAATTCGAGTGGGCAATTATTGGTGGTGCGATTGACAAGAACTACGTCAAGCCCGTTACCGATGGTTTCAACGCGATGATGAACAACGGTATTTTGGCTGGTTATGCAATTGACGCGATGAAAGTACGCGTCACGGACGGCGGTATGCACTCCGTTGACTCGAAACCGATTGCCTTTGAATTGTGTGCAAAAGAAGGCTTCCGCGAGGCTGCCCCACGTTGCAAACCGATTATTCAAGAGCCGATTATGAAATTGGAGGTGATTACGCCAGAAGATTACGTCGGTGGTGTGATTGGTGACTTGAACCGCCGTCGTGGCTTGCCGAAAGGTCAAGAAACACGCATGGGCGGTGCAGTAGCTATCCAAGCTGAAGTGCCATTGTCGGAAATGTTTGGTTACGTAACGCACTTGCGTACCATTACGTCGGGGCGTGCGTCGTCAACTATGGAGTTCTCGCATTATCAAGAAGCTCCAAAAGGTATTGCTGCTGACGTTATCGAAAAAGCAAGGGGCGTTAAGGCTTAATTCTTTTTCTTGATTTATAAAAAGCCCCGCGTAGTGATACGTGGGGCTTTTGTTTTTTGGGAAATAGACCCCCTCAGTATTTCGCTAATTTTCTATCTTAAATGGTGATAATTTAATATGCGATATAGTGAAAATTTTATTTTTAAAAAATAAAATGTAAAAATAAGTGCAAAATATTTTGCCACAATTAAAAATGGTTATACATTTGACTTATAAGTCACAACTCAAACAACAAAACGCAAACATTATACGTTATCATACAATCTTTCAAGCAGATGACATACGCCGAAGTGGTAATTTTTGAAATGCTTCCTAAAGTTGGTTTATACTCTATCAAGTATGAAGGACACGAGATGAGTGAAGCCGAAAAATTCTTTGAACGCTTTGGGAGCGACAAAAGCCGTCAAGACCAAATTAATGCTTTCCTTAAGACTCTTGAGCGAATGGGCAAAACAGGTGCTACTGATTATTATTTTGACAGACATGAACGTTTCATACACGCTTTACCCTCTAAAGAAAAGACAGAACTTAGTTTACCAAAGATACAGCGAGAACATGATTTCGATTTAAGACTTTTTTGGTCTAAACTGTCACCAACTGTTGTCGTTTTATTCAATGGTGGTATAAAAAATAGTAAATATTTACAGTATAGCCCTGATCTATACCCAGAGCCATATAATTCGGCAGTAAAAGCTGCAAAAGCTCTCTACGAAGCAACAAAGTATAATGGTGAATTTTACATTGATGGTAAAAAAATTGTTAGTAAATATAATGACCCGTTAGAAATTTCTTTTTAAAACCTTTTATCTAATTCATAAATCAATTCAAACATGGCACTTAATGTTTTTAACCGTCTGCTTAATGCAATTCCTCAACAAGAGCGCGTTGAATCCGACATCGCTTTTCGCGTTGCAGAGCGCGTTGATTTTTTGATGCGTAAAAACAAAGTCTCTCAAAGCGATTTGGCAAGAGGATTAGATAAAGACCACGCTCAAATTTCACGGTGGATGTCGGGGAGACACAATTTTTCTCTTAAAACATTAGCCGAATTAGAGATATTTTTCAAGGAAGAAATTTTAGTTTCACCAACAGCCACCGAAGAAGTAGCTGAATACACGCAGTATGTTGCAGAACAAGCTGCTAACAAACGGGCGAGAGAAGATCATAGAGAATTTATACTTAACCAGATAAAGAATTCAAATTCGTACCCTGTTCACAAAGATTCTTTAAATACCCTTGTGTACTTCAGTAACGAAGAATATGATAATCCTTTAAAACTTTCGATTGGTAATTATCAATATGCAATGGGTGCGTAAATAAAAAAGAGTATGGAAAAGGAAAAAATAAATCAGCAAGCAATAGATATAACTTCTCTAATTCAGTTGACGAAAGTAGAGATTATATCTTTTAATGTATCTGATAATAATGGTAAAGTCAGAAAAGAAGATGTCAAAAGATTTAATTTTGACTTTAACTTTCTAATAAAAACATTATTAGAAGATGACATGGCTATTTTTGCCTCTAATATTAGTTTTCGTTTTTCTAACGATGAGGACATTAACTTAGAAGGTAGCTCAGCTCATGTATCAGCACGTTTTGACTTTAAAATTAAAGGCTTAAAGACCTTTATAGAGGAAAATACAGAAGATAAAGCTTTAAATATGGAAACTAATTTAGCTGCCACATTAGTAGGTATTATGTATTCGACGCTAAGAGGAATGTTAATAGTGAAAGCCAAAGATACTATACTTGAAAAAATAACTTTACCTGTATTGAATCCTTTTCAAATAATAAATCCTCCAATCATTGTAAGTTCCAATAACACAATAGAGTAGATTTTTTTCAATAAATATTAAAATGCCGCTTTTCGCTTCTTTTTCAAGCAAAAAGCGGCATTCTTATTTCTGCAACTATTGGTTGCAGAAATTAAAAATTTCAGAAAAAACTACCCCCTCAGTATTTGACCAAAAAATAAGCCTATATTTGTCAAAAATTAAAGAATATGGACACTACTACGCTTGAAAAAAAAGGCCGAAAATCGCCGATTAAAGTGCCTAGCTACCTCATTTACGAAGTAGTGAAGGGTCAACCAATTTACTACAAAGGCTATAAAGATGTATTGAACAAAATTAAAACCTTTGAGGAAATCATTATGGATAGTACATTACAAGCGTGGCTAAAATCTCGATTGACCATCTTGATGGGCAATTATTTATTAGAAAAAGGGTATGACATTACGACGGGCGAACAAGGACTTTATATGCCCGACGGCGATAAACGCGGGGCGGATATTGCAATTTTCAAGGCCGACGAACTCGTGCTTGATGCCCATTATTCCCGCGTTTCGCCAGAAATTATTGTCGAAATAGACGTGAAAATTCATACCGAAAACACAACGGAATTTGATTATGTTGTTGAAAAAGTACGCGATTATCATGCGTTTGGCGTCAAAAACGTGATTTGGATTTTTACAAAAAATCAAAAAATCATGGTCGCCAAAAACAATCAGCCGTGGTTGACCCTTGATTGGACTGCCGACGTTGATGTCATAGAAGGTTTGACGCTCAATATTGCCGACATGGTCGCTAAAAGTAAGTTTATCGGGAAGCAAAAATAATTGGTTTTGAAAATAGACCCCTCAGTAAAATGACTTAGCGTCACAAATTTTACCTTATTTTTATACTGTATCTATAAAAAACATTTTAAAAACAGAGCAATGGAATTTCAATTTATCACGTGTAATCCTAAAATTTTAGGAGGAAAAGCCTGTATTCGCGGTACGCGCATCAGCGTTGAGCTTATTTTAGAGTGGATAGCTAACGGTTCAACTATTTCTGAAATTTGCACTGAATTTGACCAATTGAGTCGTGAAGCGGTGCGCGAAGCGATTTTATACGCGGGCCAACGCAGCCGCAATGAGTTTTTCTATGAGGTTAAAGCTGCTTAAATTCTAAAAAAATGAAGCTCTCCGAATTTACATTTCTGACTGATGAAAATATGCCACCCCGTGCGGTCGCATGGCTAAAAAATCGAGGGCTTGATGTCTTCGACATTAAAAGTGAAGGGCTTGGCGGTACACCCGATGAAGATATTTTACCGATTGCAGAAGCCCACAACCGCGTCATTATCACCCAAGATAGCGATTTAGGAACAATTTTATTCAAATTAGGCTTACAAAAAGCGGGTGTCATATTCCTTCGTCCAGGTCATGTTAGTTCTGAAAAAGTTATTCAATCGCTCGAAAAACTTTTTTCTGCTGATATTGACGCGACTATTCCTTTTATATTGGTAGGTGATGCAAAACAAGACATTTTTAAAATTCGATTACGTTTACTTTAATATTATACCCCTCAGTAAAATGCCGTTTTTTGCTTGTTTTTCAAGCAAAAAACGGCATTTTACTGAGGGGGTACTTTTTTCAACGCTTGCCCAAAAACGCTTTGATTTGCTCACTAATATCCATCAACGTCAACAAAGTCGCTTCTTGTTCGGCCCGTTTTCGGGTTTCGGCGGTCAATTCTCCTTTAATTTCTTTGGTTAAAAAATCCTTTGTCACGACGGTTGAGAAAGGAATGAGGCTTGTCCGCACGTCGAGCAAAAATACTTCGGTCGTGGCAAAGGCTTTAACTTCGTCCTTTTTGATGGTTTTTTGCTTGTAATAAATGTCGCTCGTCGTGGAATAGACCACTAAAACGTCGGATTGCAACCGCACGGAGGCTTCCCGCAACTGCGTGATGTTTGGATAATTGCTCAACATCATCGTCGGGATAGAATGTACTTGCTGAACGCGTAGGTGTTGCCTCAAACGTGTGGCAAGGCTGTCGAAAAGGTTTTGTTGTCCTCGAATCGTAATTTCATTCACCCCGCCGTACAGCATTTTACTGTAAAAACGGTTGTTCATGCCCACTTTAAACACCGCAAGCCGCAATGTATCGGGCAAAATGAGTTTCCCGTCGAGCAACGTTTTAATGCTTTCTTCGGAGAGTGTGCGGTCTTTGTCGTTGAACAAGGACTCAGTAATAGGGTCGCTTTGACGGGCATAACGTGGCGCAATACTGCATTGCGTACCCAAGGCCGCGAGGACGATAAAGGCTAAAATTTGTACTTTCATGTCAACTATTTTTTAATGTAATTCAAAAGCGTAAAATAACGCATTTGATACGGTTGTGGTTTGCAAAAAGTTATTAAAATGGGTTTTATACTGAGGGGGTCTCTTTTTTAAATTTTTACCAAACAAACGTTTGGTAAAATGAAAACTGTTTTTACATTTGCCTTGTCAAATTAGTAATTATTGAAACAAAGTAGAGAAATTAATTTTCAAATAGTTGATAATCAATTGATTAGCTGTTAAAATCTGAAATCTGAAATCCCTTTTTTATGCCTGTTCAAAAAATAACGCGAGAAGAAATATTGTGGAAAACTTTAGAAGTTTTCCGCCGACAAGGGTATTGCAATACCTCAATGAGTGACCTCGCCGAAGCGTGTGGTTTGCAAAAAGGGAGTTTTTACCATCATTTTGAAAGTAAAGAAGCCTTAATGCTCGTGCTTTTGGTGGAAACACGCCGCTATTTGAACGAACGCGTTTTTAGCATCGCGTTCGACGACAGTTTGTCGGAAGCCGATAGGCTAGTGAAATTCATTGAGAAGCATCAAAAGTATTTGTTGTCAAAGAACGGGACGTGTTTTGTCGGCAACACGACCTTAGAAACGGCGCAAACGATGCCGCAATTCGCCGAAATACTGAGGGGTATTTTTCAAGATTGGACAGTCGCTTTGCAACGCATTTACAGTGCTAGATATTCAAGCGATGTGGCGTTTAAAATTGCTCAACAAACCGTCATGGAATTGCAAGGGGCGGTGATGATGAGCAATTTGTTCAAAGATGATATGTTGTTAAAACAGGTGTATGAACGGGCAATGACACGTTTGACGACGGGTTAATTTATCAAACGCTCGTTTGGTAAAATTTCAAAAATACAGCAGTGAAAACTGTTTTGTTGCAATTAGTAATTGAGTGCGGAATAATGGGTTAATCGGTTTTGCTTTTAACCTATTATTCTGTTTTTAGGTCTTGCGTTAAGTAACAGCGTTACGTGAGCGGCTAAAATGGAACACTGATTTGACTGATGCAACTGATTTGAGAGGATTTTGTTTTTGATGTCCAATTTTATAGAAAAAATCAGTGCTAATCAGCCGCATCAGTCCAATCAGTGTCCCATTGCGTAATAGATAGGTAAGTAATCAATTAAGAACTTTAAAACAATAATAGAATGTCAACTAAAACAACCCTTCTCGTAGGCTTAGAAGCCGCCGTCACGAACTGCCGCAATGCGACGCTTAATGTTTCCGACGCCGTTTTTTTCGACAACAGCAACGGCAAATGGAGCATCGGCGAAAACTTGATTCATTTGGCGATTGTCGCCAAACGTTTTGGTAGCGTTTTCACGATGCCAAAAGAACAATTGACTAATTTCGGCCTAGCCACGCAGCCTTCACGCCCGTTTGACGGTATTCTCGCGGCTTACTTGGAATCGCTAAAAAACTTAGCCGTTGCGCCAAAAACTTTCGTCGCTACGCAAACGGCGGACGATACGCGCACCTCCGTTGTTGAGCGATTCAACAATGCCCACAGTCTTTTGGCGACCAATTTTATGTTTTTTTCGGAAGAAGATTTGGACAAATATCAAGTGCCGCACCCGCTTTTGGGCTTGCTAACGATGCGTGAAATGTTGGATTTTATTGTCTTTCACGTCGGGCATCATCAAAGAGCGATTGGGCGAATTACGGCGCGGGTTGCTTAATTTTTAGAGGAATTTGGCAAAATTACTGAGGGGGTACTTTCCAAAATCGGAAAGTACCCCCTCAGTAGTACGTTTTATATATTTTCAGAAAAATCTGACGCGGGTTTCAAGCCCGCGTCAGATTGGAACTCCATAAAATTTTAAGTCTGAAAATATATAAAACGTACTACTCAGCAATTTTATATTTATTTAAGCGAATACGTAATTAATCTGCAACCGTCACCTGTTGTTGTTCAAAAATCTCCGCATAATATCCCCCATTTTGCATCAATTCGTCATGCGTTCCTTGTTCTGTCATTTCGCCGTTGTCGAGGACGATGATGCGGTCGAAACGGAGCAAACCATAAATTCTATGCGTGATGATTATCGCCGTTTTATCGGCTAAGGCATCGTTCATGTACCCTAAAATAGTCTGTTCGGTTGTGGTGTCAACGGCAGATAAACAGTCGTCGAATAGAACAATGCTCGGCTGTTTTATTAAGGCACGGGCGATGGAAATGCGTTGTTTTTGGCCGCCCGAAAGCGTCACACCGCGCTCGCCGACTATTGTATCGAACCCTTCACTCAGTCCTTGAATGTCGTCATAAACGGCGGCAAAACGGGCAAATTGCTCAATTTCGGCGCGTTGCACTTCGTCGCGGCGACCAAAAGCGATGTTGCCCGCAACGGAATTAGAGAACAAAAACACGTCTTGCGGCACATAGCCGACGCATTGACGGAGGGCATCTAAAGGCAATGTTTTAATGTCTTTTCCATCAATCAAAATCACCCCCTCAGTAACATCGTACATTCTGACCAATAAATCAGCAATTGTTGATTTCCCACTGCCTGTTCTACCAATTATCGCTAGTTTTTCGCCTTTTTTCAAGGAAAAACTAACATTTTTCAAGGCCGTGATGCCCGTGTCGGGATAAATGAACGTAACGTTTTTGAATTCAATTGTACCGTTTACAACAAAATCTTGGGGTGAATTATTGGTTGTATTGGCCTTGTTTTTTTCGTTAGAATGAATGACAATGGACGGTTTTGTATTCAAAAATTCGTTCAATCGTTTTTGGGAAGCCGCCGCCTGTTGCGTGAGCGAGGCAATCCAACCGATTGACGTGACGGGCCACGTAAGCATACTGACATAAATAACAAATTCTGCAATATTGCCTGGCGTTATATTCCCCGCAACGACTTGCAAACCGCCGACATAAACCGTAATAATCGTACTCGCGCCAATCATCAGGAGCATGACGGGGAAAAATGCGTTGTCAATTTTCGCCAAATCCAAGGCTTTTGACTTGTACAACTCGCTTTGTGCGGCAAAATGATTCACCGTCGGTTCTTCTCGAACGTAAGATTTGACGACGCGGATGCCCGAATACGCTTCTTGTGCGGCAGATGTGAGGCTCGACAATTGCTGCTGAATGACAGTCGAACGGCGTTGAATCTGCGAAGACACGTAGTAAATCCCCAAAACCAAGAGCGGCAATGGCAACAATGAATAAAAAGTGAGCGTCGGACTGACTTGAATCATCGAATAAATTGTCAATGTGAACAGCGTCACAAGATTGACGCCGTACAATATCGTGGGGCCAAAATAGTTGCGGACTTTATTCACATCTTCCGTAATCCGACTCATCAAATCGCCTGTTGAATTGCGTTTGTAGAACTCCGAATTTAAGGCTTGATAATGGTCGTAGAGTTCTTTTCTCATGTCGTATTCAATCAAACGCGACATCACAATAATCGTTTGACGCATAAGATACATGAACAAACCCATCAAAATCGCCAAAATCACAACGATTATCCCAAAAAACAAGAGACTTTTGCCCAAGGCCGCATTGACTTGTGCTTGCGAAGCGAACCCCTCAGTATTGCGGTACAAACCAATGTTTTCGACCACCAAATCCAACGCACGGCGCAACATTTGGGGTTGAAGAATGCGGAAATAATTGGAAATCGTGACAAAGGCAATGCCGCCGAGTAAGTGCCAAATATACTTGACAAAATATTTATTTAACGAAGCGAGTTCTTTCATAAAGAAGATTTCAAATTTTAGAAGCTATTGCGAGGAACGAAGCAATCAGATGTTAAACTGTAATAAGCTAATTATCAATTAGTTTAGAAGTACGGTAGCCGTTTAGCAGCAATTTCTAATGTGGCTTTTTCAATTGCGGCGTAGCTGCAAAATCTCGGTAATACTAAGCAGACAAGCCCTATTTTCTATGCGGTGTAACCGCAAAACCGCTTTTTTCGCGGTTACACCGCGTAAAAAAAGCGGTGGGTAGTCTAAATATTACCGAGATTTGGCAGCAACGCCGCCGTGAAAAAGCCACATTAGAAACTGCTGGACGTTTAGGGAACTTTTAGAGTTCCACAAGAGTACGTCGGATTGTTTTGCTTCTTTTTTCATCAACTATAAGCAAGCAATTCACGTACTCTTTTTTTATATTAAAAAAAATTACTGTACAGTAGTTTA
>JAYSRS010000329.1:0-4546 GCA_043720935.1 Saprospiraceae bacterium | reverse complement strand
TTTCTCCACGCACGCCTTTTTCGCGCAGCGAAAAACAGTGCGTATGAAAATACGCTTTTATTTATTTCGCGTTACTAACAGTTGTCAGTTAATTTAGTTGAAAGAAAGACGATTTAACAACAATTTCCGCTTTGAAATTATAAGTTGCTGTGTAGCTGTAAAATCTCGGTAATACCCAGCATATAAAACGAATTTCCCCTGCGGCGTAACCGCAAAACCATCTGTTTAGCGGTTACACCGCTTAAAAAATGGTTGGTCGCTTAAATATTACCGAGATTTGGCAGCTACGCCGCCGTAAAAATTCTAAAGCGGAAATTGCTGACGGTTTAAGATGTCAATAGGCACTAACCTGATTGCAACAGTTTGAAATTTGAAATCTGAAATTTTAAATCTTTTATACAATATTGGCTAAGCGAAATTTATAGACCTTAATGTCACCCCAAACTTTGCCCGTGATGTACGGCTCTTGCGCATAGTAGGCGTCAAAATCTTCTTGGGTTGGAAACTGCAAAACCATGGTTGAGCCAATCATTTTGCCGTCATCGTCTAACTTTGCACCGCCCAAAATATAGTGGCCATTGACGCGCAAAGCCGAAGCTCCCGCTAAATGTTTTTCGCGGACAGCCATACGGCGGCTCAATCCTTCGGCATCGGTGCAGTCGAGTGCTTCGATAATGTATTGAATCATTTTTTTTGAATTAAAAATTTAAAATTAAGAATTAAAAAATGCGTAAAATGTACCCCCTCAGTATTTTATTGTCTTTTTGTTCTTTTTTGTCATTGAGAAAGAATCTCTATTCTCCGTGTTCTTAAGGTTCATACAAAATAGAGATTCCTGCTGAATGACAAAATTTATGACAAAACCCATAACAAAAACAAAAAACGAACAGGCAATATTACTTTGTTTTTCGGAATTATCGGCTTTATGGTACGGCGCACGTTCGGGGAACTTTTAAAGTTCCCCGAACGTTGAATCGTATTGATAATCAATGAGTTACAAATTATTAATTATTGAAAAAAGCTTTTGTACCACAAAGCCGATAATTCCGTTGTTTTTTATTGGCGAACTATTTTCAAACAATTATTTACTTTACATTTTTTATTACTCACTATATTGATTATCAACGACTTATGACAATTCATAAAAATTATTCTTTAAAAGCGCACAATACTTTTGGCATTGATGCCACGGCAGCGGCTTTTGTTAGTATTGAATCAACGGAAGATTTGAAAGCCGTTTTAAGTGAAAACAAATTGCCAATCTACGTATTGGGCGGCGGTTCTAATATCTTGTTTACAAAGGATTATTATGACTTATTGTTCATCAAAAACGCCATTTCAGGCATTAAAATCGTCGAAAAGGGCGAAAATACTGAGGGGCCTGTTTTTGAATTAAAAATTAAAAATTTAAAATTAAGGGACGCAAATGCAGCGTTAAGGCAGATTAAATCGGCACTAAATCGTATTGATTCTGAATCCGTTATCGTCGAAATTGGCGGCGGCGAAAGCTGGCACGCGGTCGTTTTGTGGGCGATTGAGAACGATTTAGGCGGCATTGAAAACCTGTCTTTAATCCCGGGAACGATTGGGGCTGCACCGATTCAAAACATTGGGGCGTATGGCGTTGAATTAAAAAATATCTTTCATAAGTTAGAAGCCTTTAATCTAAAAACCTTTGATACGCAAACATTTACCGCCGAAGATTGTCAATTTGGGTATCGAGAATCGGTTTTTAAAAACACGTTGAAAGGGCAGTTTTTGATTACCAAAGTTTATTTAAAGTTAACGCCCCCACCCTATCACATCTTGAATTTGAACTACGGCGACATTCAAAAAACGCTGTCGAACAACCACATTGACAACCCGACAATCAAGAACATTTCTAACGCCGTGACAGCGATTCGACAATCGAAATTGCCCGACCCCTCAGTGATTGGCAATGCGGGTAGTTTTTTTAAAAATCCCGAAATTCCATTGGCACAATTTACGGATTTAAAGCTAAAATTTCCTCAAATTGTTGGCTATCCGACCGCACAAAACACCGTAAAAGTGGCCGCAGGTTGGCTCATCGAAACGGCGGGTTGGAAAGGAAAACGGTTCGGCTGCGTAGGCGTACATGAGCGGCAAGCCTTGGTTTTGGTGAATTATGGCGGCGGCAAAGGATTGGACATCAAGGCATTAGCGGAGCAGATTCAAGCAAGCATTTTTGAGCTGTTTGGCATTCGATTGATGGCGGAAGTGAATTGGTTGTGAATTTTAATCCTACTTTTTCTGTAATTTAAAAGAACGTTTAGAGGGAATAATATTCCGTTACTAAATATAATCATAAAAAACGAACATAAAATTTTTAATAATTATATGAATTGTAAATTAAATAATTCAAGGTTTATAACTCATTGATTATTAAGTAATAAAAACTCTAAAAAATAAAACAAACAACAGCAATGACAATTTTTCATTTTTTCTTTTGTTGTTTTTTATTTTTTTTAACAATATTTCTTTGTTTTCGGTCTTCCGTAGCCCTTGACAATCAATGAGTTACAAGCGTAACTATCACCAAAACTACGTTGAACTATCACCAAAACTACGTTGAACTATCACCAAAACTACGTTGAACTATCACCAAAACTACGTTGAACTATCACCAAAACTACGTTGAATTATCACCAAAACTACGTTGAACTATCACCAAAACTACGTTGAATTATCACCAAAAATACATTAACTATCACTAAAACTACATTAACTATCATCAAAACTACATTAATTATCACTAAAACAGCTTCGTAATTTGCCCATCAAATCACATAAGTACGTCGAAATCAACGAACTATCACTAAAACTACGTTCTAATTTTCTGTCCACTTTCTGCCCACTTTTCACAATTTTAAAATAATTATTTAGAAATCACTTTGAGTATTTGAAGTGATAGTTAGTTTTGCATCTTCACTTGTGTTCATCGTGTTCACTAAATAAAGTATCAAAATGAGAAAGAAACAAGCCGAAATGCCCCGAAGTCAGGTGCAAATCATCCGCAAAGCCAATGAATTGGTCGAAGCCCGCTATCGTTTTGACATTTGGGAAATGCGCGTTTTTGCTAAAATGTTGATGTCAATCGAACAGGAAGATAAGGACTTTAGTAAGTATAATATTCACATTAACGAGTTGCTCCGCGACTTCAATTTGGGTATTGCAGGCGACAATTATGCGGCGGTGAAAGAGGCGGTTCAGAAGCTGCAAACGAAAATAATTGAGATAGAAAAAGACACGCCCGAAGGTGTAAAATGGTTCTCGACGCCCTTGTTGATTAGTACTGAGGGGTTCAAAAACACGCAAGATGGCAACTACATCAGCGTGCAGTTTCACCCGACTTTGAAGCCTTTTTTGATAGAATTGAAGGAACGTTATCTGCAATACGACATCAGCAATCTGTGGGGTTTGAGTAGTATGTATTCCATTCGTATTTATGAACTTTTAAAGCAGTACGAGCGCATCGGAAAACGGCATTTTAATGTCGATGATTTGCGTGTGATATTGGGTTTAAAGCCTACGGAATACAAACTTTATGGGCATTTTAAGAACAAAGTGGTGCTAAAAGCGCAACGTGACTTGTTGGAAGTGACGGATATTTCATTCACATTTGAAGAGAAAAAAGATGGTCGGAAAGTGGTTGGTTTGACCTTTTTTATCGAAGCAAATACGGCTAAGAATGCACAACGGGGTTTTTCAAACCAAGCCGAAAAGCGGGAAAAATTGAAAAAAAAAGCCGAGATTTTGAGCAGCGATTTCTTCAAAGACACACTCAATCAAGTCAAAAATTGGGGCGTTTCTGAAATGACCTTGCGCACTTTGGTGATAGAACACGGCGAAGAACAAGTCAGCGTGGGCTTGGAATGTACGTTAGATGCCCTAAAAAGCAACAAAAAGATGGGCAATGCAGGTGGATTTTTCTGCAAGGCTGTGGAAGAAAAATGGCAAAGCAACCGACAAACGAATGCGGCGAAAAAAAATGAAATAAAGAAAATGAATGCCGAACAAGCCGAAAGGGTAGGGGAGGAACAAGCTAAATGGCAACAGCTTTTGGCCGATTTGCAAACTGCCCGCAGCGCGGATGTTCGAGAAATTGTTAGGGAATTAACCAATGAAAATCCTGTTTTAGCCGATGCGGCGGTTGCTCAATTGCTCAAAGACAAAACGATGAAAGGGATTTTGGAGCGTTCGACGGGGCTAAAACTCGATACATTGCAAATGGACGATTGGCGACAAAACAAAGATTTGCGGGCGGTCGTGATTGGTCAAATTGAATTGATGCATGCCGACAGTTTTTTGAAAGTTCAGAACAAATACGATAAGCAGATAAAGCAGATTCGGCAAAAAATAAAGGATTTGACATCTTGAGTTTTGGTGTGAAATGCTAGACTACTATACAATAAAATTTTAAATACATGGTTCTCTGAATATTTTTGTGGAAACCTTAGAAAATGCTTTAAAATCAATGCTTAAAATATTGATTTACAAACATTTAGGAAATTTTTAAAATTTCCTA
>JAYSRS010000328.1:0-4565 GCA_043720935.1 Saprospiraceae bacterium | reverse complement strand
TTTCGCAGTCTGCCAAGCCTTAAAGATTGCTTCGTGCCTCGCAATGACAATACGCTTTGGATGAAATTAGTGATAAAATTTGATGATTAATTCAGAACTCACGTTAACAAACCAAATCTTGCTGATTATATTTGCCGATGGAAATAATATTTTATGCGAATTAAGAGTTGAAACACTCCAAATCCGTTAGGATTTGTACGTTTATAGATAAAATGATAAGCTGAGTACCCCGAATCCAGAGGATTCGCACGTCTAATTGTCGTTTTAATGTGCGAATCCTCTGGATTCGGAGAAAAAGTCTGTTTAAAGGTTCTATAAATGTGCAAATCCTAACGGATTTGTTTCATTTCAACTCTTAATTCGCATATTTTATCAAATTTTAAAACAGAGAAAATGATGCTACACACCCTCCATTATACAAAACTCATTACCGATATTGGCGCGTTGCTCAAACAAGGCCGACAACAAGCCGCTACATCGGTCAATACCATTTTGGTTCAAACGTATTGGCTTATTGGGCAATATGTTGTCGAATATGAACAGCAAGGCCACGAAAAAGCGGAGTATGGTTCGCAGTTGCTCGACCGCATTTCCAAGGACTTGACGATGGCGCACGGAACAGGCTTTAGCCGTTCTAATGTGTTCTATATGAGGAAGTTATACCTCAATTTTCCAATTAGTGAGACACTGTCTCACAAATTGACATGGTCTCATTATTTTGAGATTTTGAAGTCGGATAGTGACTTAGAAATCAGTTTTTATGTCCGTCAAACGGAGCGTGATAATTGGTCTGTGCGCGAGCTAAAACGACAAATTCAATAACGCCATTATTCTAAGCAAATACCAACTTTATCTGCCCGATAAAGAGACGTTAGATAGGGCGTTGTCGCGGTTGTTGGAATAAACATTACATCATAAAAAGAAGCAACAATGACAGACCAATTCAAAGAAACCATCCGTGAGCTTATCCGAAAAGCCAAGACGGACAAAGCCCTTCAAGAACTCCAAAATTGGGCGCATCGTAACGACGACGCGGACTTGACCGATAAGGTAACGGAACTAACGGCGCAACTCAAAAAGACGAACAATGACGTCATGTACGGGTACATAACGGACAATGTGGCAGATGTAAAGCAACGGCTTTTGGTTAAAACAATTTTGGATTTATTGCAAGAAATGGGCGAAATGAAGGTGATTCCTAACGTAATCCCTTCAAAATCAGCCGATAATGCGCCGCCGAAAGTAGAAGAACGCAAAACCTTGAAAATCTTTTTGGCGTCTTCTTATGAACTCCAAACCGACCGCGAGTCGTTTGAATTGCATTTTGGCGCACGGAAGCGCAAGACATTTTCCCGCGATATTGAAGTGGTTTTGTGGGAGGATTTTGTTGATGCAATGTCTAGCACGCGGTTGCAAGATGAATACAACAAAGCGGTTAAGGAATGCGATATGTTTGTCATGTTGTTTTTTACGAAGGTCGGTAAATACACCGCCGAAGAGTTTGAAACGGCTTTTGGGCAATTCAAAGACAATGGTAAACCGTTGATTTATACGTATTTCAAAAACGCGGACGTTAAAATGGGCGACATCACCGACGATATTTTAAGTATGTTGGCTTTTAAAAAGAAGCTCCGCGACCTTGGCCATTTTGTTACGGCATACACCAATCCAACGGATTTGAACTTTCAGTTTTCCAATCAATTGGATAAACTGTTGAAAGACAATCGGATTTGATTTTAAAATAAATTTCATCATTCATTGACAACATTCATAGGTTTATGAAAACGCTTTTTTTAATTCGACACGCTAAATCAAGTTGGGCGAGTATTGGCTTACGCGACATCGAACGGACGCTTGAACAACGTGGCCACAACGACGCCCCGCGCATGGCCAAACACTTGAAAAAACTAGGCATCCAGCCCGATTTACTCGTGTCAAGCCCAGCAGTGCGCGCCCGAACAACGGCGGATTATTTTGCAAAAGAATACGGTATTTCGTCAGAAAGCATTGATATTCAAGCAGATATATACGAAGCAGACGAGCGAACGATTCTGCACATCATTCAAGAATTGCCCGATTCGGTGGACACTGTTTTTATGTTTGGCCACAATCCAACGTTTACTTACGTGGCCGATAGTTTTTCAAAAACCACGCGTTTTGACAATGTACCGACGTGCGGCGTGGTTCAAATCTGCTCAAATACTGAGGGGGGCTCTTGGGAAAAATTTAGTTTCAAAACCGCCGATGTCAAAGAATTTTGGTTTCCGAAAGGGATTTAATTCGTTTTTATTTTTTGCCATTCAGTAGGAATCTCTATTGTATGATTATTAACACACACGATAAAGATTCCTACTGAATGACAAAAAACTAGACACCGCTACACTTTGTTAAATAAATCGTTTATTCACAATGAAATATTCACTTGTTTTTCTTTGTTTTATTTCCCTACTCAGTTGCAAAAACGAAGGGAAAGCCCCACTTTCAGACGACACGTTTGCAAGTATTTTGACCGATATGCACATCGGCGAAGCAGCCGCCGAAGGCGAGTTCACCACTAAAAAAGACAGTATTTTGAAGATTTACTACGGGCAAATCTTAAAAAAGCACAACGTTTCGTCTGCCGATTTTGATTCGACGATGGCCGTTTACAGCCGTCAGCCCGAGGCTTTTGATAGCTTGTACTCAGACGTGTTGCGGCGCATTGAGAAAATTGATACGGCGACGCATTAAATTGACTATTTTCGCCGATAACCTAATAGCAGATAATCAAAATGAATTATTTGTTTTGTATTGGAGTGAGCATTCTTCGGCATTTGAAACCGTTGATTATGAATCGTTGACAATGTACCCCTCAGTAGATTGCGGCATGAAAAAAGGGATAACAACAGATGTTGTTATCCCTTTTTATTAGGCCAAATTTTCTTATTTTTAAACCTTGTTCAAATTACTTTTGTTTCTACTGTATAAAAAATAAACAGCAATACCAATGCTACTCCAAATTAAGAAAGCGTGCCATGTTTCAGTACGTACTTGAGTCATCAAGAAAATATTGAAAAGGACGCCCATCGGTGCAACAAACAAAATCCACGGTGCTTTATACGGGCGTTCAATATCGGGTTGTTGGTAGCGAAGCAACAAAACTGCGCCTGAAATCATGGCAAAAGCTAAAAGCGTACCCATTGAACACATTTCTGATACCTTGTCAATCGGCGTGACTGCTGCCACGACGGACACAATACCGCCGACCAAAATTGTACTTTTCCAAGGTGTTTTGAATTTGTCGTGAATTTCACCAAAGAAATTAGGCAACAAACCATCTTTAGCCATACCCAAAAAGATGCGCGTTTGACCCAACATCATCACAAGCATAACGGATGTTAAACCTGCGACGGCGGCTATCGTGATGATAAAAACGGCCCATCCAAGACCAATATCTGCAAAAGCCGAAGCAACGGGTGCTTTAAGGTCTAGTGTGTCATATTTGACCATACCTGTCAAAACAAGCGAGACCAAAATATAGAGAACAGTACAAATAATTAAGGATGCAATAATGGCAAACGGCACGTCTTTACGTGGATTGATGGCTTCACCCGCTTGAGTTGATACGGCGTCGAAACCAATGTACGCAAAAAAGACAATTGTTGCTGCCGTAACAACGCCGCTCCAACCAAAGTGGCCTTTTCCATCAGCATCAATGATTCTTTCGGGAACGAAAGGTGTCCAATTGGCTGTATCTACATAAAAAGCACCCACTACAATCACGAACAATACGACTGCTAATTTGACAATAACAATGACATTATTCGCTTTAGCTGATTCTTGAATGCCTTTTACCAAAACCATTGTTACAATCCAAGTGATGATAAATGCAGGCAAATTGAATGAAAAACTCGGCGCTGCGATACCTAACTTAGCTGCTTTTTCTGCTGCTGTCACCGCATCATTGGTAAGCCATATTGGCAAGTCAATGTTAAATAAATGCAATAATTTTTCAAAATAGCCAGACCAAGCAACAGCAACCGTTGTTGCCCCCATCATATACTCCAAAATCAGGTTCCACCCAATCAACCAAGCAAAAAACTCACCCACTGTACCATAAGAATAGGCATAAGCTGAACCTTCGACGGGTAGAATAGAGGCAAATTCTGCGTAGCACAAAGACGCGAACGTACACCCGATTGCGGCAATAACAAACGCTAGTGCCAAAGCTGGGCCAGCGTGGTCGTGTGCTGCGATGCCTGTTAAAGTGAAAATACCACCACCGATAATTGCTCCGATGCCCAATGAGGTAAGCCCCCACTTAGTCAATACACGTTTTAATTGACTCTTTTTCATATCGCTTTCAAAAGCTGACATGGGCTTTTTACGCCATAAACTGTTGCTCATACATTTTAATTTACTTGATTAAAAATTTTTATTTAAAAAGTTAGCCTTTTATTCATCACAAAAGAAGGTAAAAAAAGAACTTAAACAAAATAAAGATGCTTTTTTTATAGGTTTTCAGTAAATAATTCTGTCAAACGGCTATTAATCGTTGTTTATTCAAAAGAAAAAGCCTTGAAAAC
>JAYSRS010000327.1:0-13549 GCA_043720935.1 Saprospiraceae bacterium | reverse complement strand
AAAACCGCCTGTTTCGCGGTTACACCGCGTAAAAAAGTGGTCGGTGGTTTTAATATTACCGAGATTTGGCAGCTACGCCGCCGTCAAAAAGCCAAAGCGGAAATTGCGGTACAAAATCTTAAAGGTTTCGTAAATGTTTGTAAATCATCATTTTATAAATAAAAATTTTATAAATTACTTGATAACCGCTAAAATTATCAAAGAGCCTAGAATTTCAGATTTCAAATTTGGCGTCTGAAATTTGAGATATGAAATCCCTTTTCTATGGTCTTCTTTTCGACGCCAAATAATTCAGCAAATCGGGATATTTTAACGCCCAGCGTTTGGCCAATTCATCGGTCAATCGGACGCCGTTCAAATAAGGAATAACAATGGATTCACGCATATTAATTTTCAACAATTCCGTCCGCATCTTTTCCGCCGACAAATAATCTTGGTGCAAACCAACGGCGTACAGATAGCTGCCGTCGGCGGGATTGACTTCCATCATCGCGTCGCCAAATTTGGTCAATATTTCGTTGTCATAAATGCGTTTTGTTGATAACACATATATTTTATAACTCAAGCCAACGGTATGTTTTTTTACTTTCTCACCCGCCGTATTAATCATAAATTCAGAAACAACGGGCACATTGTATTTAATCGTAATAGGTGCAGCAGGTACACCCAAGTCAACTAGGCCAATGTCAATCCGCTTATTGAGTTTTTCACCCGCCGAATTAATTTGCCCGTTGATGCTCGTTTGAGCAATCGGATACTCACTACCGACGGACTTGACGACAATTTGGTCAGCCGCTAAACCATTGTTTATCAAGTATTTATAAATCACTTCGACGCGTTTCATCGAAAAATAAAGGTCAAAATTTGACTTCTCGCCTTCCGCAGAATTGGCCGTCAAGACTACTTTTAACGACGGATATTGCTTGGCCGTATTTAAAAGCGTTCGGACTTGCATCAAATTTGTCCCCCTCAGTACATCGTCGTCATTGTCGTAAAAAATGGGCGACAAAGCCAATTCAGCCCTCTTTTCTTCCTTCAATTTGGCACTATCTCGCGCCGCTTTGAACTTTTCGACCAAATGAAAACTAATCGGATTCGACGGATTTTGCACCTTTTGCTGAGTCTTAAACAAGGCACTGTAAATGTCTCGACCGCCAAAACTTTCCTTCCGACTGGAACAAAAATACGCCCCTAAACCATCGGGCGACAAGCGAAAATACATATCGTCGCCAGGCGAATTGATGGGCTTTCCGAGGTTTTCGGAAGGTCGAAACCGCAAACTGTCTTCATCAAAATTGGCCTTAAAAACGTCGTAACCACCCATTGAAGCCGTCGAATTTGACGAAAAATAGAGCGTTCGCCCGTCTTTTGCCAAATAAGGCGCGGTTTCATCGTAAGGCGTATTGACATTTTTACCCATATTTTTAGGCGCGCCCCAAACACCATTTTCTTGAATCGAATAGTACAAATCCAAACCGCCGAACCCCTCAGTACGACGGGCCGCAAAAATCAAAATCGTATCGTTGAAAAAGTACAATGAGTTGTCTCCGACTTCGGGTTTCATCGGCGAAACGAGTTTTGGATTGATGACAGTCCGCACTTCATTGCCCGTTTTGAAGGTGTCAACGATAATATCACCGCTAAAACCATTTAAACTCCGATAGAAAATGAGCGTTTTCCCTTGATTCACGATGTCTAAAAGCAATTCGTGGTGCGGCGTGTTGATGAGTTCATTGTCAATGCGGGTTGGTGTTCGCCAGTCTGTTCCATCAATTTCGGTGAAATAAATATCTGTAAAAAAGTAGCCATTTTTCAGGTCGGGCTTGCACTCCGCGTTGCGTAAACCGCCCGCCGCGTCGTCGCGTGAGGCCGAAAAGTAAACGCGGTCGTCGAAAGTCGGGCTTTGAAGCGGTGCAAATTCATCAAAACGGGTGTTCACGCCTTCGCCCAAGTTTTCCACCAAAGCCAGTTCAGATTGCAAAACGATTTTCATCCCCGCCGCACAGCGTTGAATGTCGCCAACAACGCGTCGCCGTTCGGGATTTTTTTCGTCGGTGTAAGCGAGAAATTTTTTATATGTTTTGATGGCTTCCCTAAAATTCATTTCAGCATGAGCAATGCGGCCCAAACCCAAAAGAATGACGGGTTCGACCTTTTTACCACTCGAAACCGTAGCAGATTGGAGATATTGCTTGGCCAAATTCAGCTTATTGAGCTGAAAAGCAGTGATACCGAGGGCAATTTGAACGGCGGCATCGCCCGTTTTTTGCTCCTCATATCGGCTTAAAAGGTCGAAGGCTTCGCCAAACTTCCCGCGTTCGTAGAAGTTCAAACCCTCTTCTTTTAGTTTGGCAAGTGGTTGTGCAACTGTTTTTTGTAAGCAAAACAGGAAAATAAGCAGGATGTAACGGCTAATTTTCATCATTGTTCTATGGCGGCAAAACACCTTATATCGTGAAAACACTTGGCATTTTTACTTAAAGTTTGATATGATGTAGTGTGTTCTAAGTTTCTCGATTGTTGAGGATAGTATGTTTTTTAAAAAAAAATGACCCCTCAGTATTTTCATTGGTAAAAGTAAAAAATGATGCGTTACGAATGATAAATGATGAATTTTAAGACCCCTCAGTATTTCGACTAAAAATTTGATTATCAATGCTTTATAAAATTCATCTCTCGTTATTTAGCAATTTCCGCTTTAGAATTTTCATGGCTGCGTAGCTGCCTAATCTTGGTAATGTTTAAATTTTTCACCATTTTTCCTACGCGGTGTAACCGCGAAACAAGCAGTTTTGCGGTTACACCGCATGGAAAATTGAGTTTATATGCTTAATATTACCGAGATTTTGCTGCTACGCCGCAACTTAAAATCCCAAAGCGGAAATTGCTGCTCGTTATTCATAACTCATCATTTATCATTATTTTAAACGCTTCGTTTCGCATCAAATTGTTCCAAATAATCGGCCACACGCCGTAAAAAAGAACCGCCCAAAGAGCCGTCAACAATGCGGTGATCATAACTCAACGACAGAAACATCATGTGTCGAACGGCGATAACGTCGCCAAATTCAGTTTCCAAAACGGCAGGTTTTTTCTTAATCGCTCCCGTTGCCATAATCGCCACTTGGGGCTGATTGATAATCGGCGTCCCCATCAAATTGCCAAAACCGCCGACGTTCGTGAGCGTAAATGTACCGCCTTGTGTCTCATCGGGCTTCAATTTGTTGTTGCGCGCACGATTTGCGAGGTCATTAACGGCTTTTGATAGGCCAACTAAATTTAATGTATCTGCATTTCTGATAACGGGAACAATCAAATTGCCCGAGGGTAAAGCGGCGGCCATGCCAATATTCAAGTCTTTTTTGACGAAAATCTGCGTGCCTTTCACAGACGAGTTAACCAAAGGGAAGTCACGTAAAGCCCGACAAACAGCTTCGATGAAAATAGGCGTAAACGTAATGTTTTCGCCGTATTTCTTTTGAAAATCGCCTTTTATGCCGTTGCGCCAATTGACAATATTCGTTACATCGGCTTCTACAAACGAGGTAACGTGCGCAGATGTTTGCAAAGAATCCATCATGTGTTTAGCAATCACTTGACGCATTCTATCCATTTCGATAATCTCAACATCGCCCGAAACCGACGTTGCTGCTTGGGGAACGCTTATTTTAGGTTCAGCTACTGAGGAGCCCAAAACAGGCATTGTCGGCGGCGGCGTTGCAATTGTTGTTCCAACACTCTTTTTATTGTCAACAAAATAGAGAATGTCTGATTTTGTTACGCGTCCGCCTTCGCCGCTGCCTGAAATGGCATCAAGTTCGACGACCGAAACGCCTTCTTGCTTCGCAATCGTCCGCACGAGGGGCGAGTAAAAACGACCGCCTTCGCTTGCTTTCGGCAACTCAACCGCCAGTGTAGCAACCGCAACAGCTTCTATTTTATGCGCCTCTGCAACGCCATTTTGAACCACTTTTACCGCCGCAGCACTGCCATTTTGTGGCGTCGGCTCGACCGAAACGTCCATTTTTGGCGTTGGTACTGAGGGGGTATTGTCGGCTGTTGCTTCGGTTTCGGTAGCGATAAACGCAATTACTTTGCCGACCGCAACGACGGCGTTTTCTTCAAAAAGGAGTTCCGCAATCACGCCGCTTGCAGGAGAAGGCACTTCAGAATCCACTTTATCAGTAGCAATTTCCAAAATAGTTTCGTCCTGTTCGACGCGGTCGCCGACTTTTTTATGCCATTTCAAAATGGTCGCTTCTATAATACTTTCGCCCATTTTGGGCATGACGAGTTCGACTTTCGACATCTTTTTCGCTTTAGAATTAAATTTAAAATATGGTTGTATTTGGTTGACGTTCAGTCTTTTATGCAATTATGCTTATAAAAACGAAACGCCTAAACTTTCTGTATATTGATTATCTGAAATTGAGCAAACAAAAACGCGATTGGTCAACCAACTTAATTTTTGTTTCAGTCTTTGAGATAACATACCTCCCTTCGCTTGCATTCGCTTACGGGTTGCTTCATACTGAGGGGTCTTATCTTCTTCAAGCCAAAGCACGATTTCAACATTTATGCGCTCATTTTGCAAAAAACTTAAAACACGTTGCCATTCAGCTTTCAAATGTGTTGAGTTCCTAGAAGCTGCTGCAACACCAGCTAAAGTGTCGCGCACTTTTTTAGCTATTTCCAATTCAAGCGGGTCATCTCCTGCTTCTAATCGTGGCTTATTCTCAATTCGATAACCACGAAAATTCTTTATTTCAAAGAAAACAAGCGTTTTATTGCTCAAAATACCGATAAAATCAACGGCTTTAGACTTTTCTACAGTATTTTTCAGTTTACTGTAATCAGTTAAATCGTCATATTGAACGACCCACCAATTGCTTGAAAATTCAAATTTTAAATCGCTTTCAATAAATGTTGTCATAGCTATTTACGGGTATTTTTTATCTAGTTTCTTGAAAAAGTTCCTCTTCTAACTCATATAAAGCGGCGTATTCATCGAGAATTACATTATTTTGGAGCTTCGCCAAAGTATCACCGCTTTCAATTTTTGTCCCATTTCCCGTTTTATAAAACGAGAAAAATTGCATCGGTGGCGTATGTGTAACTTGTTGATGTTCAGACTTTATGGACAAATAATGCGTCAACAAATAATCATGCGTGGCCACAAAAATCTGAACACCTTGACGTGCCAAACTCATCAAAAAATCAGCAACGAGGCGAATGTATTTTGGATTCAAATTCACTTCGGGTTCATCCCAAAACAAAATGGTATCTTTCGTCAAAGAGCCGTTGCGAATGAGGTAAATCATCTGACCGAGTTTTTTAATGCCTTCGGCGGCAAGCGGTGCAGCAACTTTTCGATTGTTGTCATTTTTAAAAACGATGTAAAATTTATCGTTTTCCATCATGACTTTGATGTTCAATTCTTTTTCAATAATTGCCGACAATTCTTCCGCCTCATGTAATGCGCTATTGCGTAAAGGATTGGCATTCAAGGCCAATGCTAAATCATAATGCGTTTCATCAAAACTGTTTTCACGTTTATTATAAGCAGAAATGAAACCAGGATAGAGGGACAACATTTCGGCGCAAGGGATGAATAAAGAAATTGAGTATAGTTTTTCTAATTGTTGTTTAGCATTTTCAAAATGTTTGTTGGCATTTAAAATTTCAAGATTCATTACAGATTGCCCTTTTTTATCTTGAATACCGAAAAAAGGTACTTTTTTATGAGTTCGACCAAGGGAAAAAATACCAAAAGGGAATATGAAATCTTCATTTTTTTTCCTTATTCTTATTGCACCTTCAATTGACTCGTCATTTAAAAATTGGTCAACCTCGCCTTTAAATACTCTAAAAATTTTACTTTCCTGTCTATCGTCGTCACTATTAGTTAAAGCATACAACAACTTCAAAATATGCGTTTTTCCCGTTCCATTTTCGCCAATAAAAACGTTAATTCCTGTCGAAAACTCGAAAGAAACGTCTTCAAAACAGGTGAAATTTTGAACCGTCAACGCTTGGATTTTACCTTTGTCTTGCTCGCTCATATTTTTTAAAAAGTTAGTATCACGGACTTCAGTCCGTGAGTGTTGAAAATTCACGGACTAAAGTCCGTGATACTATTTTAGCCCCCTCAGTATTTTTCCGATTTTCGGGGCAAAAGTACGTTTTTTTCTCTCTAAATCTGTCTAAAATTCTAATCTTCGACAATCACACGTTTGGCAAAATACAAATGCTTGGCCTTCGCCTTAGAAATCTGAAAACCAAGCGGCTCAATATCTCTTCGTAAATCCGCTTCCGAATAATCGCCGTGCAACTCAACAATCAGCATTCGCACTTTTGGCAACCATGCCGCCGCATCACTTAACACAGCTTTTTCTGCTGCTTCAATGTCCATTTTCAACAAATCAATGTGGAAAATGTGCAAATCTTCCATGATTTTTGACATCGGCAAAGCCAAAACTTCCGTTCCAACATTTTCCGTAGCGTCACTTAATTTTGATTTTTTTTGCTTCGTGCCTCGCAACGACGTTTTAAATTCAGAAAGAGGCCCCTCAGTATTTTGGGCATTTTGAAGCAATTTTTCATTTTTTTCCTTGATAATATGCACATTGAAGCCGACTTCGCCGTCGTCAATCCGTACCAAACCCGCTTTGTCGCTAACTACGACGGGTGCAATTTCGGCTTTGGGAATGGCGGACATTAGATTTTTTTGCAAAACAACAAGATTTTTCGGCGATGGTTCAACGGCGATAAAACGGGCATTGGGGTAGTAATTTTGTTGAAAAAATACGCTCGCCAAGCCAATATTCGCCCCTAAATCCACAACAACTGCCGTTTCTGCCAACGATTTTTCAATGGGCAATCGGTAATCTTCGCGCTTAAAAATCTCAAAAAGCATCGGCATATCCTGCGTTCGTAGGTGCAATTGAACGAGATTCGGTAAGTTCAAATTAAAAATATGCGTTGTCTGTTCGGCCACAATACGGGCGTACCACGAACGGTTGCGGACGGCTAAACCGCGCCGAATCGCTTGTTGCAAGAGCAAAAAACGCGTTGGCCAATCGCTGCCAATTTTAGGGCAGAAAGTCAAGGCTTCGAGAATAGATGTTAAAATCATAAACAGAAAATTTTAGCGCAAAGGCACGGAGAATCAAGCAAATTACGCGTTTTTTCTTGGGTTTTATTATTTTTTATGGTCAATATTGGCGACATTGGGGGGGATATTCTTTTCAAATTCTAAAAAATAACATTTCAAATACCTAAAAAATGGAGAGAATCCCTACATTCGCTCCTTCATTAATCATTCATCAAAAAACTAAAATTCAATAAAATTCCAACTAAACATGACATTTACGGAATACGAATACCGCCGCCCAAATCTGACACGGCTCACCAAAAGCTTTGAAAAATACGTTGCCGAGTTTGAAAATGCCCCAACGCCCGAACAAGCCGCCGATGCTTTGAAACACATCAACCGCCTTCGCCGTAGTTTTATGACGGCTTATAACATCGGACACATTCGGCATACAATCAATACGGCTGACGCCAAGTATGACGCTGAAAACACGTTTTTTGACGAAAATGCCCCCGCTTTTGAAGCATTGGAAAGTAATTTCTATCAAAAACTCGTCGTTCACCGCTTTCGCAGTGCTTTAGAAAAAACCTTCGGACAACAGCTTTTTATCATTGCTGAATTGAAAATCAAGACGTTTGAACCCTTGATTTTGACGGGCATGCAGGAAGAAAACAAGCTATCGAGCGAATATGCGAAGCTCAAAGCGACGGCTAAAATCGAATACGAAGGAAAAACCTATAATCTATCGTCTTTTCATACTTTTGAGATTGACCCAGACCGCGCAATACGTAAAAAAGCGACAACAAAAAAATGGGCTTTTTTCGCCGAAAATGCGCCAAAAGTTGAGAAAATTTATGACGATGCGGTCAAAACACGGCATAAAATTGCAACGGATTTGGGCTATAAAAACTTTGTCGAATTGGGTTACACCCGCATGTTGCGCTCGGATTACGACGCTAAAATGGTTGCCAATTTTAGAAAACAAGTGCATGAATACATCGTTCCGCTTTGTACGGCCTTGTACGAACGGCAGCGTAAACGCTTGAATATCAGCGAATTAAACTACTACGACGAAGAATTTCGTTTCCCAACGGGCAACCCAAAACCGAAGGGAACACCCGACGATATACTGAGGGGTGCCGACACGATGTACCGCGAACTCTCGAAGGACACCGACCGTTTTTTTCAATTCATGCGAACGAATAATTTGATGGATTTGGAGGCCCGTGACAACAAAGCAACGGGCGGTTATTGTACGTTTATCAACAGTCACCGTGCGCCTTATATTTTCTCAAATTTTAATGGGACAAGCGGCGATATTGACGTGTTGACCCACGAAGCAGGCCATGCGTTTCAAGTATTTTCAAGTCGCAACAAATTGATTACGGAATACAATTGGCCTACTTACGAAGCCTGTGAAATCCATTCAATGAGCATGGAGTTTTTTACGTGGCCGTGGATGCCGTTGTTTTTTGGCGAAGACGCCGACAAGTATTATTTTTCTCACATGTCGAGTGCTTTGCAGTTTTTGCCTTATGGCGTTGCGGTGGATGAATTTCAACATTTCGTTTACGAAAACCCGACGGCAACCCCCTCAGTACGCAATCAAAAATGGCGCGATATTGAGAAAAAATACTTGCCACACCGCCAATATGACGGCAACGAATTCCTAGAAAACGGCGGGTTGTGGCAAAAGCAAAACCACATTTTCGCCTCACCGTTCTATTACATTGACTACACACTAGCTCAAATTTGCGCATTTCAATTTTGGAAAAAAGACCGCGACAACCATCAAAAAGCGTGGAAAGGTTATGTTAGATTGTGCAAAGCGGGTGGCTCAATGTCTTTCTTGAAACTCGTTGAATTGGCCGATTTACGTTCGCCCTTTGAAGACGGCTGCATTGAATCCGTCATTGGCGACATTACGGCTTGGTTGGATGCGGTGGACGATAGTCAATTTTAAATCGTTGATTGTCAATGAATTAAACCTAATAAAAAAACATGAATCATCCCGAATTTTATAACAATGAAGATTCAGGATTTTTATGCTGTTTTACGGCGGCGTAGCTGCCAAATCTTGGTAACACTGCCCAATCATTCAATTTTTTATGCGGTGTAACCGCTAGACGTGCTGTTTTGCGGTTATACCGCATTGGGAATAGGCCATTTATTGATTGTATTACCGAGATTTAGCAGCTACGCCGCCGTTGGACAACAAAATAGCGTCAATTTTTAAGTGAATAATACAAAAAAAAATCCCAAATTCTCTTGTTAGAAAATTCGGGATGATTCATGTTTAATTTTTATAACTTTCCAAGGGTTTGTAACCCTTGGAAAGTTGGAAATCGGTTAATCCTCTTTCTTTTTATCTTTCGAGCCATACAACTCTTTTTCGCTCACTTTTTGGATTTTCATCCCACTTTTCAGTTTCCGCGCAATCAAATTGTAAGGGGCAGAAACGACCTCTTCGTCGCCTTTCAAACCCGATATAATTTGAATAAATTGTGTATTTTGGATGCCCGTTTTGACTTCAATTTGCTTGACTGTATCGCCCGAAACGACAAAAACAAGTTCTTTTATCGGTTCAAGACCCGTTTTCTTAGCTGTTTGTGCCAAATCCTTGTTTTCTTCGGCCTTAGCTTTTTTGAGGTCGGTATCCAATTCCCGCGTCGTGACAGATTGAATCGGAATAGAAATCGCATTGTTGACCGTGTTTGTATGAATGTCAATCGAAGCCGACATACCCGGGCGGAAAGGTGGACGGCCTCCGCGCATCAAATCGGCATAGCTTTCCGCTTCGATGCGAATTTTTACCACAAAATTGGTCACTTGGTCGGTCGTCAAATTCGGTTGACCCGCCGCCGTTATGGCATTTGATGCCGTATTAGCAATTTCAGACACACGTCCTTTGAATTTTCGACCCGAAAACGCATCCACTTCAATATCCACTTCGTTGCCGACGGCAACGCGTAAAATGTCGTTTTCTGACACATCACACTGCACTTCCATTGCCGAAAGATTCGCTACGCGCATAATTTCCGTTCCCGACATTTGGGCCGTTCCGACAACGCGCTCGCCTTTTTCGACGTTCAATTTCGACACAACGCCGCTTGCAGGGGCATAAATAGACGTTTTATTTAAGTTTGTCCGCAATTCTTTAAGGCTTGCTTCCGAGCTTTTAAGTTGAAACCCTGCGGCCTGTGCCGTTTGTTGCGACGAATTTACATCACTCTTTGCCGATTCAATTTGCGCCTCAATCGCCTTCAAACTTGCTTCGGTTTGGCGCAATTGCCCTTGGGTTGTTTCAAATTCGGCATCCGAAATCACGCCGTCGCGGTGCAATTGATCGTTCCGTTTGAAGGCCAAACGGTTGTTTTCAAGTTGGGCTTGCGTCTGTTCGCGTTGCGCCGCAACTTGCAATTGCCGCGAGCGTGTGCCTTCCACGTTCGATAGCGCGTTTGCGTATTGCGCTTTCGACACGCTCACGCCTGCCTCGCCGCGCGTCACTTGGTCTTTATAAATTTCGGCATTCACCCGCACGAGCAATTGCCCCGCCCGAACCGAATCGCCTTCTTTCACCAAAACCTCCGTGACTTCACCCGACACATCGGAACTGATTTTAATTTCTTTTTCGGGAAAAATCCGTCCGCTTGCCGAAACGGTTTCCATAAGCGTCCGCTTTGTGGCCTTGTCAACGGCTACTTTATCGCCGACTTTCTTATTTTTTTGCGTAAAATAAGCGACCGCCAACAACAAGGCAATCACGCCGCCTAAAATCCACACAAGGCGATTGCTTTTCTTTTTTCCAGCTTTATTTAATTGAGCCATAACTTTTAATATTAAAAATTGGATATTCGTAATTGAAAATAATGATGAGTTATGAATGATGAATAATCAGATAAGTAGTGATGAGTTATAAGTGATGAGTTATGAGTTTTACAATGTGTTGATAATCAGCAACTTGCAAAAAATAAAATTCCCGTTTTTTTAAACGCACCTACTTATACAAACGTTTGACAACAAAATATTTGTGCAAATACTGAGGGGTCATAAAATTCATCATTTATCGTTCATCATTTATCATTTCAAACTCATTTTTTTCCCTTCGTAAAACTCGACAATTTTGACTTTAAACAAATAATCGAACTTAGCGACCGTCACATCGCGTTCGGCGTTGTCCAAATTGCTACGGGCTTGGGTGTATTCAAAACCATTCGCACCACCCGTTGCGAGGCGTTTTTCGGTGGCTTCAAACGCCCCTTTCAAGGCTTCAAACGTTTTTTGCGCCGCTTCATATTGCTTACGCGCCGCCTTTGAATTGGCGATTGCGGTTTGGACATCGGCTTTTAGTTGCTGTTTGTTGCGGTCAAGCGTGATATTTTGGCTTTCAACGTTCAATTTTTGACGGTCAACGGCGATGCGGCGTTGAAAACCATCAAAAATCGGAATTTGCAATTGTAAACTAATGCCTTGACCTAAATTGTCGCCGATTTGCGAACCGTAAGATTTTTTAGGCACATCTGTCACCGTCGTTTGAAAGAATGTTACGGGTACAATTGTTCCATTAATTCTAACATTTTGCGGCACTTCAAACGTGGTTTGCTTGCCTTTCGTCACATCAAATATTCTGTCTGAATAGTTGGAACTGATACCCGCATTGGCAAAAAGGCTAGGTAAAAGCCCCGCTTCGGCGATTTTTACGCCAATTTCTGCACTTTTTATCCGCAATTCTCCCGCCCGAATCTGCGGTTGCGACCCCAAAGCCTGATTGTAAACGGCCTTGAACATAAACGCGTCGGGGTTGATGTTAGAGGGCAAAATTAGGGGAGGCGTCTCAATTTTAATCTCGCGTTCAAGTGGAAATTCCATCAAGTTTTTGAGCGTCAAATAACTCAATTCCACGTTGTTTTGAGCCGTTACAATCGCCTGTTCGTCGCGGGCAACTTGCGCCACAATGTCAAGCCGTGCATTCGCCGCAAGCGCGCCCGCCTTGATGCGGCGGTCGGTTTGCGCCAGTTGCTCTTGCGTGGTTTGAACGCGGCGTTGCGTATTTTTGAGTTGTTCTTCGTTCAACAAAATCTGCAAATACACCTGTGCAACCTGCAACGCAATGCCTTGTGCGGTTTGTTCAAGGTCGGCTTCGGCGGCTTTGACATCGTTCGCGCTCAACTTGATTTGATTCCGTAAACGACCGCCGTTGTAAAGCGTCACGTTGCTTGATAAATTCCAACTATTATAGGTGGAACTCAAATTTTCAAACTGATACGTTGCAGGATTAACTGACCGCCCAAAATTTATCCCTAAATTAGAGCTGGCATTAACCGACGGATAAACCGCGTATTGATCTTGCTTATTGGTCAATTTTGCATTTTTGACCGTCACTTGACTTTGCTTGACCGTGCGGTTCATTTCTTGTGCCTGCACGACGCAGCGTTCAAGTGTCCAAATTTCTTGCGCCTTCGATTGGTGTGCAGCAAGTAGGGTTAAAGCGATGATTGTGAGTTTTTTAAACATTTTATTTTTTTAAAATTTTCAAGATATGAGCGAAAATTTCAATGTACAAATTCTAAACCAAACGTGAAGTGATTTCGGATTTCGGATGTGAGATTTCGGGTTTCAAGAAGTTGTCAACCGTGAAATTCGTTGCGGCATCTCTTGACATCTGACATTTTAATTGCACAATATTAAAGTGGTGTCCGCCAACGGCTCGACTAATTTCTATCAAAACCGATTATTGATAGATAAAAATAACAAATCGAGCGATTTTGGCTGCCTAACGCCTAATTTTACCGACTAAAATAAACGGTTTTAGACCCCCTCAGTATTTTTTCACGTTTTGAGTTTTGAATCACGCGTTTTGAGTTGTTTACACAAAGTTCCCCAATTATAATTTAAGGGAATAGGCACTACGAAAGACGTTTCTAATACTCAATTGATTTGTTTGGCTCTTTAACAATTTTAGCTAAGACTACATTTACGAAATCTTTTAGAGTCGAGCGTTGATAAGTTATATCCTAAATGCGGCGTAGCTGCACAATCTTGGTAATACTTACATTCAGACTAACTTTTACCATGCGGTGTAACCGCAAAACAGGTCGTTTAGCGGTTACACCGCATAAAAATTGGGCTATCGGGTAGTGTTACCAAGATTTTGCAGCTACGCCGCAATCAAACCTACGAATACAACTTATTAACGCTCGACTCTATAAGATTTCGTAAATATTCCTAAATCACCATTTTATAAATAAAACCTTAGTACATGACAAAAAAGGCTTTTTGCTCGCTTCGCTCGCAAAAAGGAGGAGATGTGGTTCAAATTTCGGGCTTTGCCCGAAATTTGAACCACATCTCCTTCTTTTTGCGAGCGAAGCGAGCAAAAAGCCTTTTTTGTGATGTATTAAGAAAAAAAATTAAACAACAATAATTTATGACTAATTTAATTGCTTATAACATAAA
>JAYSRS010000326.1:0-1631 GCA_043720935.1 Saprospiraceae bacterium | reverse complement strand
CAAAAAAAGGGTATAAATCATTTAGAAATGTATTCAAAAAAAAGGGGGAACATTCAAAAAGGCGGCTTAACAAGCCAGTTTGAAACCCGCGTCAGATTAGAACTCATTTAAAATCAATTAATTGCAATAAAATTTTAACTCTGAAAATATATAAGATGCACTACTGAGGGGTACTAAAAATGAGAAATTGTGTTAAAACATTATGTAGTAATTAAAAAACGTTACTTTTGCCCAGAGAATAGATAAAAAATAGAACAAATAATGTTGATTTGTAATAAACATACGGAATTATCGGCTTTATGTCGCAAAATAGTAAAGGGTATCTTATTGCGGCGTAGCTGCAGAATCTTGGTAATAATTAAAGTAAAAGCTCTTTTTTCTAAGCGGTGTAACCGCTAAACCGCTTGTTTTGCGGTTACACCGCATTTAAAATCGAATGTTTATGGATTTTATTACCAAGATTTTGCAGCTACGCCGCAATAAGACACCCCTCAGTATTTTGCGACATAAAACCGATAATTCCGTAAACATATACCCAGACGTTTGTACATTCATTATTTATTGTTTATCCTTTATTATTGCTCAATCATTTTTAATCATTAAAAAAACTACGTCAACATGATTCGCAGTTTGCTCAAATTAGCTTTGATGGCGGTTGTTTGTATCGTCATTTACAATCGTTTCTTCGGCTCAGAGGTCGAAAAAGACCAATCAAAACGCATTTTTAAAGGCGTTGGTAATGTATTCACGGAAGTCCGCGACCTCGTGCGGATGGAGCGCGACAAGTTCGACGCAGGGAAATATGACGCCGCCCTCGGCAAAATGCAAGGCGTTTTGGAGAATTTGAAAAACCACGCGTCAACCAATAAAGACGCGAATTTGCAACAACAAATCGCTGTGTTAGAAAAACGCAAAGCAACGCTCGAAAATCAAGTCGGTGCAACGGCTACGGCACAGGCTAACAAAACCGATACGGGCTACCAAAAAGCGGGTGATAAGGTGAAACAGTACGCTGACATGGCCAAGCAAATGGAAAATTTGACGAACGATATTCAAAAACTCGTTAAGCAAGTCGCGCCAGAAGAATAACTTAAAACGTATAAAAAAATGAAAAAAGCACTTTTAATCCTTGTTCCAATGCTCTTAACATTAAGCAGTTGCCAACAAGATGACAAAAAACCATTGCTGATTGGAGCATGGCAAGGCGTTTCTTGGAAAGTAAACGGTAAGGAATCTGGCCGTGATTTCAAGACAATTCACTTCGATTTTAAGATGGATGACACCTATTCGGCGGGTTTTGAAGGCCAAGCAGAGAAGGGCGTTTACCGTTTGTCGGGCGACAAACTCTACACGACAGGTGAAAATAAAATCGAAAAAATGGTCAAATTGTCCACGTTTACTGCCGATACGATTGTTATGGACATGAATAGGGCGGGAGAGTCCGAGGCATTGATTTTGGTTAAAAAGAAATGAGAAGATTTTTAAATTTCAAGGATTTATACGTTTAATCTGAGTTCAGAATTAGTATTAGATTTCGGAATTATCTGCTTTATGGTACAGCGTAACATTTACGAAATCTTTAAGATTTCGTAAATGTTGGTAATCAACGCTTTACGTATTAAGATTTTACT
>JAYSRS010000325.1:0-13568 GCA_043720935.1 Saprospiraceae bacterium | reverse complement strand
GCTGCCTCCTTAAAAAATCTTTTAAAGGGCGTCTTTTTCGCGCAGCGAAAAACAGCCCGTAAAATACGCTTTTATTTATTTCACATTCCTTATCAACGATTTGATTTAGATAATCGTTTGATTTTAGCAATAAAAAACAATGGTGGGTGTGGTTGTAACGCCTCTGCACCCGCTATTTTTATGCAATTTTTAACGTCAAAATACTAAAATACTGAGGGGGTGCTTTTTGAAAAGACGGCCTTCAAAACACATTTTCAAAACAATGTTACTGTATCAATTCAAAATGGCACACTGGTTTAAACTGATACGACAGATTTTACACTAATTTTGAAGAAATACACGAGAAAAATCAGTGTAAATCAGCCTATTCAGTCTAATCAGTGGCCCATGTCGCGTAAAGTGTACAGTATTATTTTCAAAACTTATAAAATTGACTGACATGAAAAAGATAGTTTTTCTCCTTTTTACGGCTTTAAATGCCGTCGCTTTGCAAGCTCAAACGGCGTCTGACGCTTTACGTTTTTCTTATATTCCACAATACGGTGGCACGGCGCGGACAATTGGCGTTGGTGGGGCTATGGGCGCATTAGGTGGCGATTTTGCCACAATTTCGATGAATCCTGCGGGTTTGGCGACTTATCGGTCGAGCGAATTTACGTTTACACCAGGATTTCATAGCTCAAAGTCAAGTTCGGAGTTGCTGACAAGCGGCACGGGCACGACTACACAACGTAGTACAACGTTTTCGATGGACAATTTAGGGTTGGTTTTTGCCAATCAGCCGCGCAATTCCAAGTGGAAAACGGTAAATTTTTCGTTTGGCTACAACCGTTTCCAAGATTTTAACAACAGCGTTTTCTACCAAGGTTCGACACGCGGCTCGATGACGGCACGGTGGCGCGATGCGGCGAATATTGATAAAAATTTTGACCCATTTGAGGGGGAATTGGCCGCCGCAACGGATGCGATTTATAGAGGCGTGTTGTCGCCAGGTAGCCGCGATACGCTTTGGATTACTGATTTCGACGCTGACCCATCAAAACCTGTTCAAAAAAGTCAAGTCATTGAAACATCGGGTGGTCTTGGCGAGATGAGTTTTGCTTTGGCGGGGAACTACAACGAGAAATTGCAATTGGGCATTACCTTGGGTGTGCCGATTCTAAGGTATTCAGAATCAAAGATTTATAGAGAAGAAGACAAAGATAAAACAATTCCTTTTTTCAACAAAATGGCATACGAGCAGAATTTGACGACGAGCGGTGCGAACAGTTTGGCATCGGGTATCAACGTTAAAATAGGGGCGATTTTACGGCCCGCGCAGTTTCTTAGAATCGGTTTGGCTGTTCATTCGCCGACAACGTATTGGCTCAATGACCGTTTTGACGCCACTTTGACCTATGATTATACGACTAGGAGTAACATAACCTACAATACGCCCGAAAAATCGCCCGATGGTAATTTCAACTACACGCTTAGAACGCCGCTACGGGCTTTGGGTAGCCTCGCTTTTTTGTTCGGCAAATCGGGTTTTTTGAGTGCTGATGTGGAGTGGGCGGATTACAGCAAAGCTAATTTTGACTTCGGTACGGCCTTCGTTTCAGAACACAATGCCATCAATAATGACATCGCAACGCGGTACAAATCGGCGGTTAATACGCGAATTGGCGGTGAATATGTCTATGATATTTTCAGATTCAGAGCGGGTGTCGGTTTGAGTACATCGCCACGGACGGATAAAGATTTTGTAAATACAACGTATTCTTTGGGTGCAGGCTTGCGTGGGCAATCGTTTTTCATGGATTTGGGTTGGCAACGACGGACGCAAAAAGAGAATTATACGCCGTATAAAGTTGTCGCAAGTCAAGCAAATACGGAGCAAAATGTAACAAATGCCTACGTTTTTAACGATTTTTTGTTGACATTTGGGGTGAAGTTTTAAAAAAGAGGCCCCTCAGTATTTTGGGTATTTTGTAGGTTAGGGAATTTGTAAAAAATAATCTACCCGTTGATAGATAGGGCAACGCCCTATAAATGAGACTTTTCTTTTTAGGCAGCAATAGCTTGTATGACTACCCCCAACTTTTAAGTTGGGGGTAGTCATACTTGTAAAAGATAAAGTCTATTGCTGTCTAAAAAGAAAAGTCTTCTATAAATGGGTAAAGTATTTTTTACAAATTCCTTAAAACAAAAAAGTCGAACACTTCAACAAGCGTTCGACTTTTTTTATGCGTAAATCTCAAAATATCTTAATCTCAAAATATCTTAATTATGCCACTTCTACTTCTGCTGCGATAATGCTGTCATCCACCAAAATCCGTCCGCAATGTTCGCAAGCGATGATTTTTTTGTGAAGACCTACTTCAAGTTGCAATTGTGGTGGCACGTGGTTGAAGCAACCGCCGCAGGCTTGGCGAACGACTGTTACAACAGCCAAACCGTTGCGGTAAGATGAACGAATTTTGTCATACGATTTCAACAAGCGTTCCTCGATGCCTTTGCGGGCTTTATCCGACTTTTTGCGGAGTTTTTCTTCCTCTTTTTCGGTTTTTTCAAGGATTTTTTGCAATTCAATCTGCTTGCTGTTGAGGTCTTTTTGACGTTGTTCAAAGCGTTTTTTCGATGCGTCGAGGGTTTCTTTCTTCGCTTCGATGTTGCGTTGTGCGTCGCGGATGCGTTTTTCAGCCAATTGAATATCCAATTGTTGCAATTCGATTTCCTTGCTCAATGCCGAGAATTCACGGTCATTTTTGACGTTATCAAGCTGTTTTTTGTAGCGTTCGATGAGTTGTTCGCTTGCCTTGATGTTCTCTTTTTGCTTTTTGATTTCAGTTTCAAACTCACCCGCGCTGTTTTCAGCGTTGCTGATACGTTTGCTCAAACCTGCAATTTCGTCTTCGAGGTCGTTTACTTCGACGGGCAATTCGCCTTTGACGCTTTGCAATTCATCTACTTCGGAGTCCATCAATTGGAGTTCGTATAGTTGGCGTAATTTTTCCGCCGTACTCAGTTCCTTGCCTTTTGCTGCTGCTGCCATTTATTATATTTTTTTTTAATTGTCAATATGAAAGAGTTTCAGATGTGAAACCGAAAAACGTGAGCGTCTATAAAAGAGTAAAATCTCGCTTTCCTGCTGACTGCTTGATTGTACACGCGGCGACGGGAAAGGGGTAGTTTGTTTTTATTTTTTTGAAAAATTAAAAATTTTTCAAAAAAATAAAAACAAACCTTCTTTGGGATTTCACCTCATTTTTTTGAAATCTTTGAAATCTTTTAAAAAAGTCGGCAAATTTAGAGATAATTTACGGGGTTCGTTAGAATTGCGGTAGAAAAAATTTCTAAATCGGGCTTTTCTTTTCGTAAAAGGTCAATTAAGAGGTCAATAGTGTATTGTTCACTCTCAAAATGGCCAATATCGGCGATAAGAATCCGACCGTCGGCGTCAAAAAACTCGTGGTATTTATAATCGGCGGTGACAAAAACGTCTGCATCTGAACTTATTGCATGGGGCAACAAAAAACTACCCGCACCACCGCAAATGGCTACTTTTTTCACATTTTTACTGAGGGGGGCCGTGAAACGCACGACACCTGCTTGCATGGTCGTTTTCAAAAATTGAAGAAAATTCCTTTCGCTCATCGGCTCTAACAATTCACCTACTATACCCGCGCCGACTTCTTGATGCGCGTTTTCAAGGGATTGCACATAAAAAGCGATGGCTTCGTAAGGATGTGCGGTGCGCAAAGCGGCTAAAATTGCCCGTTCCAAATGGCTTGGAAAAATGACTTCGAGGCGGTGTTCTGCTACTTCTTCGACTTTATTGAGCGTACCGATGTGCGGATTTGCCCCGCCGACGGGCTTAAAACTGCCAATACCTTCGGTTCTAAAACTACAATTTTCGTAGTTGCCGATGTTACCCGCCCCCGCCGCGTAGAGGGCATCTAGCACTTTTTGACTGTCTGCAATTGGGGCAAACGTGGTCAATTTCGTCAATATTTGGCGTTTTGGCGCAAGGATTTTGAGGTTTGTCAAGCCCAATTTTTCGGCAATTTTAGTGTTCACGCCATTGTGCAACATATTGTCCAAATTGGTATGTATGGCATAAATGGCTATGTCGTTTTTGATGGCCAATAAAACAGTACGCTCGACATAATTTTTACCGTTTAGTTTTTTTAAACCCTTAAAAACAATCGGATGATGCGCCACAACGACATTGCAACCGCGCTCAATAGCCTCCAAAATCACAGCTTCGGTGGAGTCTAAACAGACCAAAACGCCCGTGATTTCAGTTGCGGGATTGCCCACAATCAGCCCTGCGTTGTCATACACCTCTTGATACTGAGGGGGGGCTATTTTTTCTAAAATTTGCGTTAATGCTTTGATTTTCATTTATTTATGTTTTAAATTTATACGACTACATGGGCCACTGATTGGGCTGACATGGCTGATTTACACTGTTTTTTTTGATAAAGGATTTTAAAAGAAATCAGCGTAAGTCAGTCGTATCAGTCGTATCAGTTAAATCAGGGCCTCAATTGCCCTACGATTTCATACGCGGCGACGGCAACGGACGTAGCGACATTCATAGACAAACAGATGCCAAAACTTGGAATATGTACCGCAAAATCAGCCGCATCTAAGAGTTTTTGGCTGACGCCATCTTCTTCTGAACCTGCAATTAAGACAATTTTTTCCAATTTGCTGAAATCAACCGACCGAATCGAGCGGCTTTCATCCGTAATTTCGAGGGCAATAATCGTGTAACCGTTTGCTTTGAATTGTGCGATGGCGGCTAGTGCATCATCAAAATAGGTAAAAGGAACGGTTTTCTCTGTCCCTCGGCCTCCGCTATTGATGCGCCGATGGGGTGGGGCAGGAGTGCCTTCGCAAATAGCCAAACGTTCAACGCCAAAAGTGTCAGCGATGCGAAAAATTGCCCCGACGTTTTGCGGTGTCGTTATATTATCAAGCAGAATAATCAAAGGAAAACGCGTTGTTGTCGGCGTGTAATCGGTGTAATCTAATTGTTTCATAATTAAGCAGTACAAATTTTCACTAAGCGAAGGTCTATTTGAGGAGGTTATTCCTTTTAAAAATAGGCGTTGTCCGTTCGCCATTTTTGTTTGACTGGGTCGCAAGGTAGTGTTTATTTAAAAAAGAAACGGAATTATCGGTTTTATGTCGCAAACCAATTTTTAAGTAAAAAATGGTGTTTTTGCGGCAAAAAATTTAGGAAATTTGCAAAATTTCCTAAATCTGACACCCCCTCAGTATTTTGCGACATAAAGCCGATAATTCCGAAAAGAAAAGTAGCCGTTAGTCACTCAATCACTAGGACTGGTCACATTTGGCGATTTTTTTGCTTCGACGAACGCAAATGACCGATGATAAAATTCATTCAAATGAACGTGTAACAATATCTAAACAACTACTTTATCCAGCCTTTAATCTATTGATTGTCAATTGTTTGCAAAAATATTTATTGATAACTCATTAGTATTTAACTATTTACGTACTATTTTTTTTCTGTAAGTATATTGTCAAAACGTTAAAAAAGATTGATTTGACCGAAAGGAAACTTACCTTTGTGGCGTTCGATTTACTCATTCCATTACTCATTCCATTACTCATTTCAAGCCGTTTCAACCAGACGAGCAAGCTAAAGTCTCTACTACACATGATTAAAAAGTCTTTTTTACTCTCTTGCCTACTCGCGTCCCTTTTCGGAATGTCGGGTACTGCTCAATCTCTGTCGGGCATCGTCAATAGCTACGCCCGTGTAACAACGTATGACACCTGCAATATGCGTTTCAGAATCAGCGACACGACGGGCTTTCGGCCTAATATGCGTATTTTGTTGATTCAAATGAACGGGGCAGCTACCAACGGTGGTAATTCTTCCGCTTTTGGGGCCGTTGATGCATTAAACAACGTCGGTAAATACGAAATTAATCTTATTGACAGCGTTTCGGGGCAAGACGTGTTTCTTCGTTTTTACTTAAAAAATCAATACGATAACGATGCTATTCTGCAAATCGTTACTTTTCCGAATTACGGAAACGCCATTGTTACGGACACCGTTCGCGCCAAACCTTGGAATGGTGAAAGTGGCGGTATTATCGCATTTGAAGCGGCAACTCTGACGCTCAATGCGCCGATTGACGCGTCGGCTACGGGCTTTCGCGGTGGTGGCATCAAGCGTTTTGCTAATTGCGATGCGCTTGAAAATTACAACGACTATTACTATCCTCAAACAGCTACGGGCAAGTCAAACGGTGGCATGAAAGGCGAAGGCATTTCAGCAATCGTCCTCGGCAAAGAATGTGGTCGTGGCGCACAAGCTAATGCGGGCGGTGGTGGCAATAACCACAAGTCTGGCGGCGGCGGCGGTGGTCATGCCGTTGCGGGAGGTATTGGTGGTGAGCAAAAACACGTCAATGATTTCCGCAATTGTGGTGGAAAAAACCCTGGGTTTGATGGAAAAGCCATTGCTGGCCTCGGAAATGACCGTTTTATTTTCGGCGGTGGCGGTGGTTCAGGTCACAATCGTGAAGGCTCGGACAGTCGTGGCGGTAACGGTGGCGGCATTATCTTGATTAAAACCAATACTTTAACGAGTAATGGTAAAAAAATAGTTGCTAATGGCGGCAACGGTGGTAGCAATCAAGGCGACGGTGGCGGTGGCGGTGGTGCTGGCGGCACAATTGTTTTGTTATCGGGTCAAAATAGTGGTGCAGTGAAGCTCGAAGCAAAAGGCGGCAACGGCGGCAACACGGGTAGTTTGACCGAATACGACTTTGGGCCGGGTGGCGGCGGTGCGGGTGGTCGTATTATCAGATTAACCGCTACAAGCGTGACAGACACCTTGTTGGGTGGTACTTTCGGCAAAAATGATGTTCAAAGAAGCGGTCAAGGTGCAGAAAAAGGTAAAGATAATCCGCCTGTAATTCTATCGAGTTTTAATTTGGTCGTCAGCACCGACACCATTTCACGCGCCCTAATCTTTACGCAACAGCCTCAAAAAAAGACCATCTGCGAATATTCGACCACAACTTTGAGCATTCAAGCACGCGGCGCACGTGTGACCTACGAGTGGCAAGTGCATCGGGGTGATGACCGTGGCTTTGTGCCAATTGTTAGCGATTCAGTGTTTATTGGCGTCAATACGCCGACTTTGATTTTGAACCGCGTTCGGACAAACCTCAATCCATACTTGTTTCGTTGCGTCATTCGCAGTGAATGCGCAGCGATTCGGGATGTCATTAAATCGGATTCGGTGGGTCTTACCATCATCCCCACACCAATTGGCGCGTTTACACCGAACATAAATTTTAATACTGTTTCCTTTACCAATGGCTCGTCTAACGCTACAAGTTATTTATGGAATTTTGGCAATGGTCAAACGAGTACTACGACAAACCCGACCTTGACGTATGCGGCACAAGGCAGTTATACAGTTATTTTAAAATCTATAAATAGTTGTGGAACAGACATTGATACATTTATTTTAAGACTCAATGCCTTACCCAAAGCGAGTTTTACGGCCAACACCAACGACTATTGCGCGCCAGCAAGCGTCCGTTACACCAACACATCGGCCAACAATATGGTCAGCGCGCAATGGATTTTTGCGGGAGGTTCGCCTTCAGTTTCAACGGATTTGAACCCCTCAGTAATTTACACGGCGGCGGGCATTTACGACGTTGTTTTGATTGCCCTCAACGGAAGTGGCCGCGATACGATTCGCCGAACAAGCTACATTCGCGTAAACGCTGCGCCAACCGTCAATTTTGATATTACCCGCCCACCAAGTAGTAGAACCGTTACGTTTGTCAACCGAACGACGGGCGCAAGCACTTATGCATGGACTTTCGGCGATGGCACAACGAGCAACGAGTCTGCCCCGCAACACGTTTATCGTTCGGCGGGTGTCTTCGTGGTTTGTTTGACGGCCACAAACGCTTGCGGAACGACCACTAAATGCGATACGTTCACTTTGTTGAGCCTCCCTTCGGCACTCGTGTCGGTCAATCAAGCGACGGGTTGTAGCCCGCATTCGGTACAGTTTTCAGGGCAAAATCCGACAAATGTGACCTCTTGGTTGTGGACTTTTCAAGGTGGAACACCCGCTACGTCAACGGCTTCAAATCCACGCATTTTATATACGACACCAGGCGTTTATAGCGTTACCTTGCGCGTATCGAACGCGGCGGGTATCAATACGACGACTTTGGACAGTTTTATTACCGTTCGGCCTACGCCCGTGGCGAAATTTGCCATCATAAGCGTGGATTCAACCCTAGCGACGTTTCAGAATTTATCGTCAGATGCCACGTATTATCGGTGGGAATTTGGTGACGGCACGGGTTCGGCAGAGTTCAACCCGCCGCCGCATAGATACTATCGAAATGGCAACTATCCCGTTACTTTGCAAGCATTAAACAGTACTTGCGGGGCGGTAACGGTTCAAACGGTCGCTATTTTCGTCGTAGGAACGTCCGATACTGAGGGGGGGCGTTTGACTATTTTCCCGAATCCGACTAACGGAAATGTCACACTTGACTTTAAAAATGCCCTGTCTGCATCGGCTCAAATGAGCGTCGTTAATGCCCGTGGGCAAGTGGTCAAAACGACTTTTTTATCAACGGAAAAGATACAAACATTCGATTTCAGCGACTTATCACGCGGCGTTTATTTCCTCCAATTTACGAGTGAACAACGACGTTTTATTAGAAAATTAGTAAAAATGTAATCTTTTTCGCTGTCATAGAATCAAAACGCGCCACATCTAACGGATGTGGCGCGTTTTTAGTTTTGCACCGCTTGCTGCAATACAATTCCGTTCTGCTACCTGCTTAATTCGTAAACACATTGAGGCAAGCCCAATAAATAACATAAAAATAACCCAATACACCCGATAAATTGACACCTGACTATTGACTTTATGGACTCATCTTACACACTTTTGCGAGAGGTAATAAATGCCTTTAACATTGTATTAACCGTAGCAAAGCAAACCCCAAATAACTAACGGGTTGTCTATACGTTTTAGTAACTGATGTTACGCAATAGGTCACTGATTAGACTGATACGACTGATTTATACTGATTTTTTCTATAAGCGTTTCTGTTAAAAAAGAAATCCTTTTGAATCAGTCGTATCAGTCTAATCAGTGGCCCATTTTAGCCGCTTGCATAACATGAGTTAGTAATCTAAAATAAGTAGTGTGTCAGATTTAATTTCGAGTAATAGGGGAAGCCCATTCGTTGCACCTTGGAATTTGAAATTTGACATCTGCCTTACAGTCAAAATTTTACGGAATTATCGGTTTTATGTCGCAAATGGCTTTTTGTTGTAAAAAAGCGGTGTTTTCAAGCAAAAGATTTAGGAAATTTGCAAAATTTCCTAAATCTGACACCCCCTCAGTATTTTGCGACATAAAGCCGATAATTCCGAAATTTTATAACAAACATCGTATATTATCTAATTTTTCAATTTTAAAACAATGAAATTTCTGGGAAAACAAGTGCTAAATATCCCGTTTTTAGGCCCCCTCAGTATGTGCTTATTTTTAAACTTAACGATGCTCTCCGCACAACCTGTGGCCGTCAAATCCGATGCTTCTGACCCTAAAACGAAGACGTTTCTCGATAAAGTGAAGAAACAATATGAGGGCTACACGACGCTCGAAACTAAATTTAAGTTGGAAACGAAGTTCGCCGAACAACCCAAAGCTGATGTGCAGTTGGGTAAATACGCCCAACAAGGCGACCGTTCTCGCGTGGATATGGATAAAGATTTTATTATCACCGATGGTAAAATCGTTTGGCATAAAACGGGCAATATCGTCCGCATTACAAACGCAGGAGGCAAGTCAACGAATGCGTTTTTATCGCCCAAAGACTTGGTAAAACTCTACGAAAAAAAGGAATATGCCTTCGGAATAACGGGCGAACGCGCCGAAGGATGGAGTACAAAAGCGACGATTGTCACCTTAAAACCCGTCAATAATCGCCGAAGTGAGTTCACCAAACTTGAAATTGCGATTGACCAAAAGACGAATTACATTATCAGTGTCACCGCTTTTGGCCGCGACCAGTCCCGCTCAAAAGTGTCGATGGATCAACCCATCGTCAATCAAAAACAAGATGCCAGCAAGTTTATATTCGACCAATCGAAATACGCAGGTGTTAAAGTAGAAGATTTACGAGTAGATTAACGATTTTGCAAGAAAAGTAGCAAAAAAACAGCAATAATAACAAAAAAGCGGTCACATACTGAGGGGTATGTCGACCGCTTTTTTTATATTTTTCTAACCATTCTGAAAAAACGCCAACATAGTAGAATCGCCGAAGCCGTTAATCCCACCGTTAAGCCCACCCAAATACCCGCCGCTTTGAGGTCGTAATAATTGCCCAATAAATAACCAATTGGCAAGCCCACAATCCAATAAGCAAAGAGCGTGATTAAGGTCGGAAAATTCACATCAGCGATACCCCTCAGTATGCCGAGGGCGGTGGCTTGCAAACCGTCAGAGAGTTGAAAAATACTGCCAATGAGCAATAAAACCGTCGCAACAGGCACAACTTGCGGGTCGTTTGTGTATAAACCAATCAAAAACTGTGGAAAAATGAAGAAAATGAGCGCGGCGATTAGCATAAAACCACTGCCGATGCCCAAAGCCGTATTACCCGCCGTCACCATTTGTCGCTTATCGTTTAGTCCCCAAAAATGACCTACGCGGATGCCCCCTGCGGACGCAATGCCCGTGACCATCATGTATGTAACGGAACACATATTTATCGCAATCATGTGGGCGGCTTGTTGATACTTGCCGTACCAACCGATTATCACGACTGCTGATGAAAAAACGGCGACTTCAAAAAAGCCTTGAAAACCCGATGGAATGCCAATTTTAATGATTTTTTTGACCAAATCGGTCAAGTTATCTTGCGCTTTGATGGTATAAACCTTAAAAAGCGGTTCTCGATGAATCACAATCCATAACGAAATAGCCATATACAAACGACTGACTAGGGTCGCTATCCCCGAGCCAATCAATTCCAATCGCGGCAAAAAACCAATGCCATTGATAAACAACCAATTCAATAAAATATTCAGAAAAACCGCCGAAATAGTGATGGTCATCGCAATTTTAGTGCGGCCTAAACCGTCGCTCAATTGCCTTAAAGCCGTGAAAAGTAAAAGCGGCATCATCGAAACGGACATCAAAACATTGTAAGGCAAAGCCACCGCCGCCACTTCGGGTTCTTGCCCCAATTTGTCGAAAAAAAAGCCCGAAATCAAGCAAATAGCGACCGTTGCACTGCCTAAATACCAACAAACGCGCATCGCTGCCTTGAACAGTAAACGAATTTCGTTGTCATTGTCCTCCGCTTTGGCCTTAGAAATCATCGGTGCAACGATGCCCAAAGTGATAATGACGATAATTGCTACCGTAAAAATCAGACTGTTCGACAAACCCGCCGCCGACACCGACACGGCACTTTTCCCTTCAATTTGCCCCACTTGAATCGTATCGGTAACGCCCATCGCAATAATCCCCAACTGACTAATCACAATCGGGTAGCCCAATTGAAACATCGCAATTGCTTCTTTTTTGTAGGTCGCAAAGTCAAATTTTTTCATAACGTAAAACCCAATTTGAGTGTGTTGTTTATCTCTCTAAATTTTTGAAGGCGCAAGAACGGCATTTAAAATAGATTTCTAACACCCCCTCAGTATTGACGACAAAAAAGGCTTACAAACAGCACGTTTGAAAGCCTTTTTAGATAAAAACTGTTTTGTTAATCCGTGAAATTCGTGGATAGAACCAATCAATTGAACCGATAGCAACCATATTTTCTATGGCTTTTCATATTGCGGCGTTTGGTTTCTTTCTGTTTGCCAAAAGAAAACAAGTTTTTGAAAGAAAAACCCGACGATTTTGATGATTTCGACGCCTTAGTACTGCCGCTTGACGCTCTTGACGAAGATGAGCGTTCTGCCCGTTCCGACGTTCTGCCTGTCCGCTCAACACGCTGTTCGACAACGGGGTTTTCTTCTATCGAATTCGAAATATTTGTAACGTTTGTCACCGATTTAGAAGTGGTGATAGTTTCTTTATTATCAAAAAAACTGCTCAAATCAACCTTGTCCGATGCTGAAGCCGTCATATCTGAACCATTAGTAGGCGTTTTTGCCGTCACAATCGGCGTTTCCGATTGCGGCGTCGGCTTATACTGAGGGGGTACTGTGCCTTGTTGCCGAACGGGTGCGTTGGTTATCGGCGTGAATGAGCCATTTGGCCGCGTCGGTGCTGCCGCAATTGAGCCATTTGGCGCATTATACTGAGGGGGTGTTGTCCCTTGTTGCGGTGCGGGTTTGTTGCCAATTGGCGTCAATCCGTTGTCCTTTGGCCGATTTGTAGGCGTTACGTTTGGCTGATTTGTCGGCGTTATGACTATTTGATTCGACGTACTGTAAGGTGGAGGCGTCGTTTTTTGTTGCGGAACGCCACCACCAATTGATGATATTTCGCTGTTGTTCCGATGACTCGTAGGCGTCGCAATCGGTTGTCCACTCGCATTATACTGAGGGGTAGCTGCACGTTGCTGCGGCGTAGCATTGCCACCAATTGACGATATTTCGCTGTTGTTCCGACGATTCGTAGGCGTCGCAATCGGTTGCCCATTCGTATTATACTGAGGGGTTGCCGTCCGTTGCGGCGGCGTAGCATTGCCACCGATTGACGATATTTCGCTGCCATTTCGACGATTCGTAGGTGTTGTGGTCGGTTGCGTTGTGCTGCTATACTGAGGGGGTGTGGCTGTCTCGTCTGGAGACGTTGGTAAATTGTTAGAAGGCGTCAACATTCCGCTTGGAATCGGAATGGGCGTTGAGATATTTATCGTTGAAGGTTTACCGCTCATGGGTTTGGCCAAAGGGTCGGTCGTCGGTTTGGGTGTTGTTATGACGATGCGTACAACGTCGCCGAGGCCGTAATTGCCTTCAATTTGAGACAAAACTTGCTCGTCTGTGGCATTTTTAGCTTTACTGATTTCCGTCGTGTTGGCATAACCATTATCGGTTTTTGCGCCACGAATAGCAGGTGTATCGGGCGTTTTTTGAGCAAAAACGGGAGCTGATGTTAAGTTGAGGAATGCCGCAAGGCAGATTCCCCGAAAACAATTGGGAGAAAAATGCGCGTAAATATTCATAGTTTTAAACTTGTAAGTATGGTTATTAAATACGGGGAAATGTGTAGGGATTTACCATATACTGTGTAACAAGTCGGGAGAAACCGTGACGGGATGCGGTGGTGTCGTTTATTCCTGAATACAAGGCCCAAACCTTGATTGTAGCCATTTTTCTAATAAAGTAGTTGAAAAATGCGAATAGTTGCGTGAAATTTGCTGTGTCATGTGTAAGATTTATGTGATGTACAATGTAGTTTGTGACAGATAATTTGCGTAGTAATGATAAATTATGATTGATAAATTATGATTGATAAATTATGATTGATAAATTATGATTGATAAATTATGATTGATAAATTATGATTGATAAAT